>JBAXMA010000452.1:0-2745 GCA_037134535.1 bacterium | reverse complement strand
GCATGATGAAGTGAAGAACGCGCAGGCAATCGGGGCATGTGATATAGGCCCCGATCGCCATGGCCGGCAGGCATGGACCTGGTGAAGCTGTCAGCTCCGCGACAATCTTGATGTTGCGGGCGCAATGCCGCAAGCCGCCTTCAATCTGGTACAGATTGTCCTTGAGCGACGCCACGAGTTCCTTGTCCTCAAGGACAGAAGCGCCGAACAGTTCAACCAGGTAGGCCTTCAGCCCCGCCACGTCCGGGGTGAAGTTGGAATTGCCGCATTCCGGCGTTACGAGTTCAAGAGTGTCTATCAACGGGTAAAGCTTCATCACCTCGCGGCAGATTGCAACGCCTTCTTCGTGGGTTTCGCCCGGAGGCTCGATGGATAACTGCACATGCAGACCGCAGCGTTTGCACTCGGCCATGACGGTATTAAGCCATCCGGTCGCCATCCGGCTGCGTACCTCTGGTTGTTCCACGACCGTCTCTATCTCAGGAATGCAGTATATGGCGCGGTTCCGGATGTTTCTGGAAAAGAGTTCAGTACTGGGTATATCGAAACGTGTGCCATAGAAGAAGTTGCCGCCGTGTTTGAATGTGCCATCCTTGGTATAGCCGAACCATTGGCCGCTGTAACTGTGGAACGTGATGTGGTTCATCCGCATTCGGGCCATATTGCGGATGTATTCCAGGGCTTCTGCAAGCGGATATGATGAAATGTCCATGGCGAAGTTGATATGCTGACGGATACCTCGCTGCTTGACGAATGGTGTTGTGATCTGCTCGCCGGGGACCAATGCTGAAAGGTCGAGCTGGGCCGGGAGAATAGGGTTGAGGATGTCGAAGCAGATCCCGCAGCGCTCCAGCATTTCGTAGACCGCGTGCAGGACGCAAGCCTCATTGTGGCCGGAGAGAGTGACCGTTGTGCATCCTTTGTCACCGGACACCCGTACAGCGTAGGACGTCTCTTTCAGCGCCGGATCCTTTACCAGAGTGAACAAGTAGTCCGGATGAGATCCCTTCAAGGTAATGTAGAGGTTGGTTGTCTGTTCCAGAAAAGACCTCAGTTCAACGGCTGCGTAGGTAAGGGTGGGGTGCGTGGAATCAGTTACAATGACAACGGTCTTCATGGCTCTATTCCTTCCTGCTGAGATGATTGAAAGATCGGCAGAGTAGTGTGTCTGCGGGATCTGGACAAGCAAGGAGTTACTGTGTCGTTCTGCGCGTGACTATCCGTGAAGCAGGATTTGTTGTCTAAGACCACGGTGTGTGATATATACGGGAAATTGTAATGCTGGTATTCACTGGAGATGACAAATGAACAAGCTGGTTCTGATCTGGTCGGGACGGGTAGTGGTGGCATTGCTGTCAGGCATTGGCCTTCTCGTCCTTGCCGGCTGCAGCGGTGGCAATCAGGCCGGCGATAAAGTCATAAAGGTCACGCGGAACATCGGCGGGCGCGAGGGGTTCCGGCAGCACTGGGAGTCGTGGAAGGGCGTGTTCGAGAAGAAGAATCCCGGCTGGAAGATGGCACTTATCGATCTCGGCAATGCTGATGGCGCAGAGTATTATAAATCGCGTATCGCCACGGGCGATCTGGCTGACGTCGTACAGCTCTGGGGACTGACGAAGTTCCTGGCTGATGGCGGAAACCTTCAGCCGCTTCCCGACTCATACTACGAGAAGGTTGGTGCTGACCTGCCCACACCCTATAGGGGCTACCGTTATGCCACGATGGGCGGACTTCAACTCCAGGGTATTGCCATCAATAAGCAGATGTGGAGCGATATAGGGATTACAGAACCACCCGCGACGTGGGATGAGTTCGTTGAGGGTCTGAAGAAGTTGAAGGCGAAGGGTTGCAAACCGCTGACCTATGGTGGCCGCGAGTGGTCGGCTGCCTGGCCGCTGTACTCCAATATTCAGATTAACCTGTATGACTACAAGCCGGACTCATCAAAGCCGTCATGGAACCAACTGAGGGACCAGAAGAAGGTGTCCTATGCCACCGACCCGGTGGTGCGCAAGATCATTGAGAATATGATTGTCCTGCTTGATACATTCTCCGAAAAGGGTGATGCAAGTGACGGGTATAACGAGGAGCAGCGCAAGTTCTACAGTGGCCGGACCTCGGCCTGGATCATGGGCTGCTGGATAGGCGGCGATCTTGAGAACAACAAAGTCGACTTCGAAATTGATTACTGGCCATTCCCGCCGCTTACAAAGGAACGGGCTCCGGCCTTTGTAGGGTCAACCAGCATTCAAAGTGGTTGGGCCATAACTACGGCTGCGAAAGGTGAGAAGTATGAAAAGGCGATGGCTGTTATGGAGGCGTTCTATGAACCTGAACCCTACCAGCTATTCCTGAATGGTGAGGCACAACTGGCAATGGCCGGGAAAGTACCGGTGGCTGGTCCCGTGAGCGCCTGGGCTCCAGCCCAGAAGTTTTATGACAATATGAAATCACGGAGCGAGAAGAGCGCCCGCGCGCAGGGATGCGATATCAGCCTGGACGACATGCCTCCGACGCTCATGCAGATGACCATGTCACGCGTGATGCAGGAAATTCAGGCGGGGAATCGTGACGTCGACAAGTTGCTGAAGATGCTGGACGACGACTGGGACAGCGCAAGGAAGGGAATGTGAGGCGTATCCGGGGCAATTGCCTGACGTCTGTCATCATGTGCGGACCGGCAGTTTTTCTGTATGCCGGTTTTGTAGTCCTACCGGCCATCCTTGGCTTCAGCTATAGCCTGAC
>JBAXMA010000451.1:0-2748 GCA_037134535.1 bacterium | reverse complement strand
ATGGATAAGTTAGCGAATTGTTGCCGTGGGATCCTTAGCTTGATAGCTATTGGGCGAGGCGTCCCGCCGAGCCGCGGAATGAGCTTGATTGCCTTTCTTGACGCAGCCCTGGTAAATAGAAGAGACGGTATCAAGAAACTTGTAACACAATATCCATGTGTGCTACATTGTGGTTCCGATTGTTCAGGATCAGAGGTCTCTTCAATGTTTTCCAAAGGCCCGATCACAAGGAGAACAAATGCAACTTACTGTTCGAAAGGTGTCTAAACTTCTGGATATCCCGGAGGAGACAATCTATCGCATGATCGAATGCGGTGAGATTCCGGCGATTAAGGTCCATGATCAGTATCACTTCAACCGGACGGAACTCCTTGAGTGGGCAATGACACGGCGCATCCATGTGTCTCAGGAGTTACTGGAGAGCGACGAGCCGGATGGTGTGACTGCCCCCCCAAGACTGTCTGATGCGCTGCGGCGTGGCGGCATATTTCATGCCCTCGAGGGCGGAGACAAGACAACCGTACTGCGAGCCATGGTCAACTTGCTGAAATTGCCCGAGGATGTTGACCGTGAATTGCTGTTTCGTATGTATCTGGCGCGCGAATCACTTGCATCGACTGGTATCGGCGATGGAATCGCAGTCCCTCATGTCCGTAACCCGGTTGTTCTCCAGGTCGCAGCACCTATGGTTACGCTCTGCTTCCTCAAGACGCCCATTGATTTCGCTGCAATTGACGGAAAACCGGTGTTTGCGCTGTTCTCACTGGTAACTCCAACGATGCGATCACATTTATTTATCTTGTCGCAACTGGCCTTTGTCCTGAGGGATCGCGCGCTGCTGGACCTGCTCAGATTACAACCCTCAGAGGCACAGATCCTGGCCGAGGTCGAACGAAGCGAAGCCGCGTCTGAGTCCGGTGCAGATGGAAGCAGTAAGAAAGGCCAATGATGACTGTCCTGCTGCTTGGACTGGGTATCATCATGGGCGGTGGCGGCGCGGCATGGGTTTTACGCCGGCACGTGAAACTAAGTGCCCTGACAGGCGCTGGATCCGCCATCGCTGGTTCAGTCATCGCCATGTCAGCATCTGCTGGTATTCTCGTTTCCGGCGCCACAAGCAGATTGGAAACCACAGCTTGGCCTCTGCCTATGGCCTCTTTTGCAATGGAAGTGGATGCATTGTCAGCTTTCTTCCTGTGCGCCATTCTCGGACTGTCCATTCTGGCGGCGCTCTATGGTTGGGGATATCAACGCTCATCAGGCACAGAACCCTCCAACGGCAAGTGTTTCTGGCTCTGGTTCAATCTTCTGGTCGTATCGATGATCCTGGTGGTCATCTCACGCAACGCCATCTTCTTCCTGCTGGCCTGGGAAATCATGTCGTTGTCATCTTTCTTCCTGGTAGCGTTTGAGAGCGACCGCGAGCAGGTGCGCCAGGCCGCCTGGACGTATCTGGTGGCTACGCATCTCGGCAGTGCCCTTCTGCTTGTGATGTTTCTTATGATCGGCACTCAGACTGGTTCTCTCGATTTTGCCGCGTGGGGCGAACTCAAGAATGCAGGCCAGGGCTTCCTTGGAATCGTGTTCGTGCTCGGGCTGATCGGGTTTGGCGTCAAGGCAGGCATGTATCCAGTCCACGTCTGGCTCCCGGAAGCGCATCCTGCCGCACCCAGTAATGTATCTGCCCTGATGTCCGGCGTGATGATCAAGACCGGCATCTACGCACTGATCAGGTTATTGTCAATGCTGGGGCATCCCCAGCCCTGGTGGGGATGGCTTGTGCTTGGAATCGGCGTAACATCCGGCATCATGGGCGTAGTGCTGGCAATCGCCCAGCAGGACATCAAACGACTGCTCGCATATTGCAGTGTCGAAAATATCGGAATAATTGCCATGGGCCTCGGTCTGGGATTGCTGGGATGGAGCTATGACCAGCCATTTGTCATGATCGCTGGTTTTGCCGGCTGCCTGCTCCATGTACTGAATCATGCGGTATTCAAAGGCCTGCTGTTCTTCGCCGCCGGCTCTGTTGTTCACTCAACGGGTTGCCGGAACATGGAACAGATGGGCGGACTGCTGAAGCGAATGCCTCAAACCGGTATCTCTTTCTTTATCGGCTCAGCAGCCATCTCGGGCCTGCCGCCACTTAACGGATTCGTCAGCGAATTCCTGATTTACACCGCGGCATTCGTCGCGGTACTACAAGGTCCCACCGGTCTTGCAACGCCGGCGGTTGCGGTAATAGGCGCCTTGGCTCTGATCGGTGGTCTCGCCGCAGCCTGCTTTACCAAGGTGTTCGGTATAACTTTTCTGGGTGAACCCCGGAGCGATAAGGCGGCTCATGCGCATGAGTGCAATCTTGCAATGCGGGTGCCCCTGCTCTCCCTGTCATGTTGCTGCTTCGCCATCGTCTGGCTTGCGCCATGGTTCGCGCCAGGACTATTCCGCATTGCCGCCTCCATAAGCGGCATGCCGGTCGAAAGATTGGCGACCTTGATGATTCCTCTGCATACTGCCATGTTCTGGATCACTGCCGGATCAGGGTGCCTCCTGGCAGCTGGTCTCGTGCTGACTGTTTTGCGGCGTGCAATACTGAGAGGACGAAGCGTCGGGAAGACGGTCACATGGGACTGCGGCTATGCAGCTCCCACACCACGAATGCAATACACGGCCTCATCGTTCTCCCAACCTGTTACGAATCTATTCCGGCGTGTACTGGGCCCGCGAACGCGTGCCCACCTGCCAGCG
>JBAXMA010000450.1:0-2755 GCA_037134535.1 bacterium | reverse complement strand
GTTCTCGCGCTTATCAGGAGTGGTGAATCAGTAACTTGATCTCGCGCGAGCTATGACAAGATTCAAGAAGAAGCAAAGAGTCACAACGAAACTGCTGGTCGACAGGAATGCCTGCGACATGGCAAGGCGGAGCTGGCTTGCGGCAATACTGGCGCAATACGTGCTTCCCCTGCCCTCGATCTGGATCATTGTTATGACCCTGATCGTGTCAGCTGCGGCAGCGACTGTTGTGTTGGAGAATAGCGGGCCGATGGAAACCGGGGAGCCTATCGTCGTCTGCTCCTACTCGGTCAGTCTGCGCGACCCGCAAGTCGCCCTTACCGTGGAGCCGCCGACACCTGCTCCAGCAGTCGCACAACCTCCGCCAGAGCCAGCCAAGCCGGAACCGACGCCTGCACTGGAAGTTAAGCAGCCGGAACCTGTCCCTGCACCCGTCATCAAACCTGAACCGATCGAGCAGCCCGTGGCAGTCCCGGCAATACCTGTCGCGGTGGCCATCACAGAGGCGCCTCCCTCCCCGGTCATATCCAACAGCATTGCCAAAGCAGAGACACCAACACCTGCAGCAGCCACCGGACAGATCTCTGAAGCCGCACAGAGTCTCCCTGCTGCAGAATCAAGTGAAGTTGCCGCGGCACGTGGCGAAAAGGCTGATCAGGCATCGGCCCCCGGTGGTAATTCGGACGGACACTTTCTACCAGCCTACTGGATGTCTGTCCGCGATGCAGTGGCAAGGAAACTCGTCTATCCATATCGCGCGCGGTCACGCGGAGTTGAAGGTCTGGTCGTAATCAACCTGATCCTTGATAAGAGGGGCCGGGTCGTCAAGGCCGAACCCATGACGAACGATATAGACGAGGATCTGAAGAGAGCCGCTATCAAAGGGGTAATGCGCGCATCACCATTCACGGTGCCACAATTAGCTCTGGGCGAGACAACTGTCACGGCTCAGGTACCAATACAATTCAGGCTCGTGGGCCCAGTCAGTACAACGAACTAAGAAAAGAGAAAGGAAAGCGCATGAACAGAAGAAGCTGCAGCAGATGGTCGTTTGCACTTGTCGTAACTCTCACAGGTCTTGGTTATGCTGGATATGCACAGGTGGTTAATCCTGCAGATAAGCAACGTCCCGAAACAAAGCCCGAGGCAGTAAGTGAAGCAGTGCATGTCGGTTCGTGGGAACTGCCTGCTATCACAGTTACCGGAGAACAGCCGGCAGTACTGCGTGAAGAGGACAAGGTTGGCACCTACGGCCAGCCGCGGTGGACAGCCCATCGACGCTTCCCCAGAACGCGTATCTACGTAGTTCCGGAGGGAAAGTTCGAGTTCGAGTTTTGGACTCGCGCAGATGTGCCCAAGGACGACGGACCAACCGAAATCCAGACTATGTACGAGGTGGAAATGGGCCTGCCCCACCGGTTTCAGCTCGATTTGTATCTGGTCGCACGCACGACCGGGGACACTGAGACCTATCTCGACCAGAAGTTCGAAGTCCGGTACGCTTTTGCCGACTGGGGCAAGATTCCAGGCAACCCGACCCTTTACGTCGAATATGCACTCATCGACCGCGGAGACGACAAGGTTGAGATCAAACTGCTTCTTGGCGATGAACTGGCTCCCCGCTGGCATTGGGGTGTGAATGCGGTATGCGAGTCGGTGCTGACCGGAGAGCGTGATCGTGAATACGCAGTGACAGCCGGGCTGAGTTATACTGTGGTTGACGAGAAGCTCTCGATCGGGATCGAGGCTGAAGGTGCCATAGCCGACACAAAGGAAGATAGGGGTAGTTTCTCAAAAGCTCTCCTTGTCGGTCCCAGCCTCCAGTACAAGCCACTCCCGAATATGCACATTGATATTGCGCCGCTCATCGGCGTAACCGATGATTCACCGGCAGCAAAAGCATTCTTGAATATCGGATGGGAGTTCTGAAGAGGTAGTACTGCAGTGATCAGAATACTCAGGATAGCAACAATACTGTTTGGCCTCGCGGCCTTTGCGGTGGGGGTCTGGCGACAGCTTGAGACCGGCACCAGCCCGCAGGCGGCGTGGTTCGGGCTGTTTACAGGCGGCATGGCCATTGCCGGGGCACTGCTTCTCACCGGCAGAGCCAGAATCCTGGCATGGCTGCTTATAGTCGTTTCACTTGCATTTGAATCCGGATTGTTCCTTCAGCGCCTCCTGACCGGACATGCCGAGGGAAAGTCCGTGCGCTGCCTGCTGATCCTGACCTTCTGCGCTATTGAGGCAATTCTGCTTGTTGCGGCCGCTGTTCAAACGTTGAACCAGTGGAGGCGGCGGAACACTATTCCTACCGGTTGAGCCATCAGGTGCGCCTTTTCTACGTGAACTCCTGCATCTCATTCGCTACAGTGCCATATATGACCGTTGAGCGGAGGAATGCAGATGACTGGTAACATCTCGCGAATCGGAACCATCGCCCTCGCGGGGTTCGTCACATGCTTCAGTTGCATAGCGCAAACAACGAATGCCGATGCTGCCAGGACCATCCCTAACGAAACAACAAACGCAGGAGTGACTATGACCAATAAGTTCAGCGTCAGCGAAAAGAATCAGAAGGAACTGCTCGCCATAGCCCGCCAGTCGATTGATTACTACCTCAAGAACAGGAAGGAAAAGACATTCGAAACCAGGGATACCGAACTCTTGACTCCTGCTGCGGTATTCGTGACGCTCACTCAGAAAGGTCAGTTGCGGGGCTGCATCGGCACTCTCGAGCCCAGGGCACCCCTATTTC
>JBAXMA010000449.1:0-2756 GCA_037134535.1 bacterium | reverse complement strand
AGACAAGTCCGAAGCCGATTTCAACGTCCATTGGCGACACTGTCAGAACACCCTTGAGATTGGCGGCATGGGCCGGCAGGACCTCCGGTTGGTGCCTTGCATCCAAAGCCTTTCGGGATGTACCCGGATGTGCGGCAATTTCCGGCGATTCAGCTGGCGGGGCTTGTTCGGTCCGGTTGCGTATGGAGAAGCCGAGACCTCCAAGGACGGCGCCCAGTGCAATGAAAGGAAGGAACGGCATGCCGGGTACGATCGAAATGAAGCTCAGAATACCGCCGGTAATCATGAGCTGCCTTGGCTTGAGAAACAATTGCCGGCTGACTTCAGTTGCCAGATTTTCGCCGGCGGCCGCTCGGGTTACCATGATGCCGGCTGCGGTTGAGATTATGATCGCCGGTATCTGCTGGACAAGACCATCACCTATTGTCAGCAGGGTGAACCGGGTGGCCGCATCGCCTGCAGACATTCCTTTCTGGATCATCCCTATAAAGAATCCGGCACCGATGTTGACGGCCGCGATGATAAGGCCTGCGACTGCGTCACCTTTTACGAACTTGCTGGCACCATCCATGGCTCCGTAGAAGTCTGCTTCGCGGCGGAGGATCTCGCGTCTGCGGGTGGCTTCTTTGTCGTCAATCAGTCCCTGATTGAGGTCGGCATCGATGCTCATCTGCTTGCCAGGCATGGCATCCAGGGTGAATCGCGCCGTTACCTCGGCTATTCGACCGGATCCTGCCGTGATTACTTTGAAATTAATCGTGGTCAGGATCAGGAACACCACGATGCCGACGGCGTAGTTGCCTCCAACCACAAAATTACCGAAGGCCTCGATGACATGCCCGCCTGATGCGTTGAGAAGTATCTGCCGGGTCGTTGCGACATTCAATGCCAGTCGAAACAGTGTCACAAGCAGCAGGACGGAAGGAAATGACGAGAAGTCGAGCGGCTGTTTGATTTCGAGGATGAATACTATGATCATGATCGCCAGCCCGAGTGAGAACACCAGAAAGATATCGAGCAGAATCGTGGGGACCGGTATGATCAATACGGCAAGAATGATGAGCATGGCGAAGACCATGATCATGTCGGTCTGGCGGAATCGGTTACCGGTGGCAGGGGTTGGTGTCATTGGGTTTGGATCTTTCTGTTGATGGCGGTATTCTGCCCGGCACGCCCCATTGCGACACTTTTGCGGACCCGTTCATTTCCAAGCCTGTAGAGATAGGCCAGAATTTCCGCCACGGCGCCGAAGAGCTGAGATGGTATCTGCTGGCCGACTTTTACGTGTTTGTAGATGCTTCTGGCTACTTCGGGCTTTTCGATGATAGGAACTCCGTTCTCACGGGCAATTCTCTTGATTTGTGCCGCCACCAGCCGGAGCCCTTTTGCTGTGACGCGCGGCGCGCTCATGTTCTCAGGATCATACTGCAGTGCCACGGCCACATGGGTGGGGTTCGTGATTATGACGTTTGCCTGGGGCACTGCGGCCATCATCCGCAGCATGGTGAGATCTCTCATCTTCCTGCGTTGTGCACCCTTTACGAGTGCCGGAAGTTCCTGGTTCTTGTGCTCATCTTCAACCTCTTTCTTAGTCATCATCATGCTCTTTTCATAGGTGTGGTGCCGGTAGGCGTAATCGATTGCTGCCAACGCGATAAAGAGAATCACAACTATTATGCCCGTGGTGAACAGCATTCCGGGCAACCATAGCGCAAAAGAGTTCACTGACCAGGCGGAGAGCGTGAAAAGCGTCGCGATCTGCTTTCGAAGAACGAAGTAGAGGACGGAGGCAATCAGCAGGATTTTGAGCAGGTCCATACCCATACTGAACAGGGTGGTGACAGAAAACAGCTGTTTGATGCCCGTGATAGGATTCAATCTGTTGAGCTTCAGCTCGAGCGCCTCTGTGCTGAAGAGAAAACCGGTCTGAGCAACGCTCGCAACGACGGAGCTCATAGTGACTGGAATGACAATGGGAGCCAGCATGATGCCGAGACCGATGGATCCGCTCTTGAACCATGTCTGCACTGTGGCTGCATCCCAGATGACATCGGCGCCGACCGGTATGAGGGTGATAGCAGTCCATAGACTGGTAAGCTGAGTTCCGATGTGTGGAATTGCCCAGTGAATGCCTATGAATCCGAAAAACATTGTGGCCACTGTCACCACCTCGGATGAAACACACAAGTCGCCTTTTGTGCGTCTCTCCTGGCGTCGCTTTGCAGTCGCCGGTTCTGTTCTGCCTTCTTTGCCTTCCATACATCACTCCCGCTGTCCCTTTTGCCGGTACCGCAGTCATCCCAGCAGTATCCGGCTGCAGAAACCCTCCGTGAACTCGCACATGTAGCTGAAAAATGGCCCGCCATATCGCAGGATCATGCCGAAGGTAAAAAGTCCGGCAAAGAGGCGGATGGGGAGTGACATAAAGAGAATGTCGAAGTTGGGCGCCATTCTGGACATAAGCCCCAGACTGAGGTCCAGAAGAAACGCGACAGCGATGGCAGGTGCAGCCAGCCTGATTCCCCATTCGTATGCCCTCTGCAGCAGTTGCACGACATCGGAAAAGAGATCGCGGGTAAGCCATGCGGAAGGGTTCAAGGGGAGGATGGCAAAACTCTGATACATCATTTTGATGAGGACAAGATGTGCGTCGTTCAGAACGAAGATCATAAAGCAGGTGAGTTGAAGAATTGTGCCGATGATGTCGGTGGAAATGCCGCTGGTCGGATCAACCACCTGTGCCATGGTGAGAGAAC
>JBAXMA010000448.1:0-2796 GCA_037134535.1 bacterium | reverse complement strand
TTCTATTACTCACCACCAGGCACGGGGCTCCATACACCCGGAACTCAGGAGCAGCCAACGCCTTTAGTGAAACTTCAATTCTCTCCGGTTGACTGCTTGCGTCGGGATCAATCTCCGGAATGAAGGGATGAGCCACGCCATCGTTCACGGCACACCAGATCAAATCATCCTGTGGAATAGATATTGTGCGCGGATACACCTCAAGATCCCTATCGACGGTATTCCGGTAGGCCTTTCCGCCGCGGACATAAACCACCGCCTGGGCGTTTGTCTCGTTAGCGCCAAGGACCTCAAGAATCGCTCCAATCCGCTTCTGTGCGTTTAGCAGCTGCCCAGCAATGTTGGTAACAACGTTCGGCTGCAATGGCACCACGTCGTCACCCTCGACCCTGGCCCAGAATGCAGGCCATGTCATTCGATGCGGAGCAATCTTGCCGTCTTCTCCCCTCATGTAAACAGATTCCATGATCACCGGCATGTCTGTTTCCCATCGGGCCACTCCATAGATCCCAAGCCTGTTGGCTCTTGCGGTCCGAACTTTCACCAAACCTTCCACCGGCCAGGGGCCAGAGTGACAGGTTGTACACGCAATCTTGTCGAGGTGAACAGGCGGAAGGCCCTTATGCGCCGGCCTGGGTGCACCAAGGCGACCGCCAATGACATCCGCGCCAAGCCCGTTCTTGCTGCCGAGATGGCAGCCACGGCAGGATAAACCGGCGATCGACTTATCCCCCCTGACTATGGTTTCAGTCTCGAAGCCGCGCGACACCATATGATCCACACCATTGCGGTGGCATTGCGAGCAGTTCATTCCTGCACGAGTGTGAACATCAACATCAAAGTCTCTCTTCTGCTTCCCAACCTCTGCAACCGAATGGCAGTAGAGGCAGCTCTTGTCCTGCGGCTTCTGTACAATATTCACCAGAGCTCTGCCCTTGGAGTCGAACTGAGTCAGGTTGTATTTAACGGTTGGAGGTGTGGCGAAATCCTTATCGTCAGGATTCGGCGGCTGATAGATGTCCCAGTAACCAGGCAATCGCGAGGACATGCCGCCAACTTCAGCCAATCCGGACGATGCTGTCGCAGCCCAGCGGAAGTTCTGACGCGCAACCTGTTTGGCCCATTCCGAAGGATCCTGAAGGAGTGAACCGCTGTGGCATCCGAGGCAGTTGATCTCCAATTTGCCGGCGACCGTCCAACGGGCATCCAGGTCAGCAGGATCATCCGTCGTCTCACCGGGACCGCCGCCGGGCAGATGCCTGCCGAAGGCCATGACAAAATCCCAGGGAGTCATTCCAACCGAGTCCGGTTTCCAGGTGTTAGCCCAGCCCCGACCCGCAACCGGAAGTTGCGTACCCGTTGCCTGATCAACCAGGATCCACGGCTGTCCACCACGACCCTTTGGCGCATTGGTACCGCCGTAATTAAAATGCCACCCCTGACTGATCTTCTTGTAATCGTGACAAGAACCGCAGGTCCTGCGGGCCGAGAACGGAAGACCTCGGGGATATACAGGATCTATCTTCTGGCCGTCCTCGGCAAACAGACTTATCCTGTGAACAGGAAGAGACCGGCTTCCATCCCATTCATGGAACGGAGCCTCTTCCTTCTCAACGCCGCACACCATGAGCGGCCCAGCCATCGCCACTGCAGCAATCAATATCAGGAGTTTATTTCTATGCACGGAATTCCTCGGCCTTGAAGTCTACCCGACGGCCTGCGGCAACGGACTGATTCGCCGCAAGGACCGCCACTGCCGTCTCGTATCCGACTTCCGCAGGGCAGTTCAACTTCACTCCATAGCGGATTGCATCAAAGAAGTTTTCGAGATGCGGCTGATGCGCCGGTTTGGCAAGTTCGATCGGAAGAGGCCATCGCTTCGGCGGCTTGGAAGCACGGACATCAACAACCGTATTCTGGGTGGCCGAACGATTGATCTGTTCGGTCATAGCATCCAGATAACCCTTTTCAACCCACTTCTTCCACTCGGTAGCCTGCTCCTCCCGCTCGGATTCAGCGGCATTGCCAAGTGCCGTCTGCTCTGAGATCAATATGGTGCCATCTTCGCCCATAAATTTCTCGTAGTAGCCACCATTCTTGTTCGTGGTCAGCACCTGATAGAAAGCGCGAGCAGTTCCCATGGGCGTGTCGAATTCGTAGATAGTCAAAACATTGTCATACCACTCATGAGTCTTATAGAAGTCAATACCGCCTGAAGCCATGACAGACTTAGGGTTGCAACCCCAAATCCAGGAAAAAAGGTCAATCTGATGCGAACCCAGATCTACAATCGGACCGCCACCGTACTTCTTGAACCAGCGCCAGTTCTGGAACGCGTGCATGTTCGTGTAACCATACTTTTCCAACTTCTCCTGAGGTATCACAAGTCTGGGTGCGCAGGTCAGATCATCCGACTTGGACCGGTTCCACTGCCCGTAGGCATGAGTAACCCTGCCGAGAAGGTTAGCATCCCTTATCAACACATCTATCGCGTGCCGGTAACGCGGATTGCTTCTGCGCTGATGACCAATCTGCAGGAGCTTTCCAGTCGTCTTTGCAGTCACCACCATACTTCGCGCCTTTTCAAGCGAATTGGACATCTCCTTTTCGCAATAGACATTGAGACCAGCCGTCATGCATGCATTCGCGTGCTCGGCATGCATCCAGTCGGGAGTGGCAACCAGGGCCGCATCAAGTCCCTTTTCCTTGTCCAGCAGTTCGCGGTAGTCATCATAGACATTAACCTTGTGCCCGAAATTCTTCAACTGACCGGACGCGTACTGCTGACTATAGGGC
>JBAXMA010000447.1:0-2804 GCA_037134535.1 bacterium | reverse complement strand
GGAGTACGCAGGGAATCGAGAAAAATGGCGATGCAGGTGCTGTTCGAACTGGAAATGAACAGCCAGGAAGCGGATGCCGCCCTGCGCCGGTTGTGGGCAGAACGGAAGATGCCGCAGGGGGCAAAGATGTTCACCGAGCAGCTAGTGCACGGGACAATGAACAACATGACCGCAATTGATGCAATCATCAGCAAGTATGCCGACAACTGGGACATCAAGCGCATTAATCCGACTGATAAGAACATCATGCGGATCGCGATCTACGAGATGCTGTTCTGTGAGGATATCCCGCCTGTTGTCTCCATTAACGAGGCTGTCGATATCGCCAGGGAGTTCAGCGACACCAAGTCGAGCATGTTCGTGAACGGCATACTGGACAGAGCTCGCAAGGACCTCAAACGTTCGGCCCGCGATGCAGGGCCACGGAAACCGTGACGGAGTCATGATGAGAAGCTGGATTGACGCATTGGCTCGCACGCGGGCATCGATCGCCGGTGGTTTGCGCGACCTGTTCCGCCCCGGAGCCGCCGCACGCACAAGAGAGAATAAAGAGAAGCTGGAAGAAGCCCTCATAATGGCCGATGTGCCATTGTGGCTCGTCAAGCAGGTCCTGGAGGAAGCCACAGGCAAGCATTCCGAACTGCCACTCAGAACGGCTGTCGAAAGTACTCTTGTCAGTGCTTTTGCAAAGAAAGCTTCTTTCTCCTGGGATTCACCAGTAAAGCCGATGGTAGTCCTGATTGTGGGTGTCAACGGATCAGGAAAAACGACTACCGCCGCAAAGCTAGCATGGCAGGCCAAACAGCGCGGACTCAAGCCTCTTCTTGCTGCCGCAGATACTTTCAGGGCGGCGGCCGGTGATCAGCTGAAGCTGTGGGCAGACAGGGTTGGATGCGGAATAGTCTCTGGCGCAGCCGGTGCCGACTCTGCGGCCGTGGCATTCGATGCCGTCAAAGCCGGTATCGCGCGAAGTGTAAATGCAGTGATCATCGACACCGCCGGCAGAATGCACACCAAGCAGCCATTGATGGATGAGATGGGCAAGATCTGCAGGTCAGTCGGCAAGAGTATGCCCGGTGCGCCCCATGAAACATTGCTGGTGCTCGATGCGACACTCGGCAATAACGCCGTTGTTCAGGCCAGAGTTTTCCACGAATGCGTTCCTCTTACCGGCGTGATAATCACCAAGCTGGATGGATCTGCCAAAGGTGGTTTTATACCCGCAGTAAACAAAGAGCTCGGCGTGCCGGTCTGCTTTGTGGGGCTCGGTGAAGGTCCCGAGGATCTGGCACCATTTGAGCCGGCAGAGTTTGTGAAAGGCCTGCTGGGGCCGGAGGCCTGAGCATGAGCGAACTGAAAGTCGACGAAAAATGGATGCGCGCAGCCTTTCGGCTGGCAAGACTCGGTCTGGGAAAAACCAGGCCTAATCCAGCGGTGGGCGCCGTAGTTGTACGTAATGGCAGAATTATCGGACGCGGTTATCACAAGCTGGCCGGAACAGATCACGCCGAGGTAGTGGCACTGAAGGATGCCGGCCATCGCGCAAAGGGCTCAACACTGTACGTCACACTTGAGCCTTGCTCGACTTTCGGCAGGACGCCGCCATGTACCGGGACAATCTTGTCCGCCGGCATCAGCAGGGTCGTGATCTCCACCAGGGATCCTAATCCTTCGCATAACGGTCGCGGAATCCGGCTCTTGAAGCGCGCAGGATTGAAGGTTATTGATGGCGTCTGTGAGTCCGAGGGCAGGGCACTTATAGCTCCGTTTGCAAAGTGGATCACAACCGGTATGCCCTTTGTAACTCTCAAGCTTGGAACCTCAATAGACGGCAGGATCAGCGATGCATCCGGTGCGTCAAGATGGATAACATCCGATGCCTCCCGGAAGATTGTGATGCAGCTGCGGGGCGAGGTTGACGCCATACTCGTCGGCGCCGCTACTGCTATGATTGACAATCCGTCCCTGCTTCCGCACGGCACCTCAGGCAGCAGACCAATGCGGGTGATTGCGTCAGCACGTGGCGCAGTGCCGCTTGAGGCAAAGGTGTTCAGTGACGGCAAAGCGGCTCAGACCATCATAGCCACAACAAACCGGTGTCCAGTCCCTGTCGCAGAGGCTATTGCCAGAACCAGTGCACAGGTGTGGTGCCTGCCGTCAAAGAAGGGCAGGGTATCGATCAAGGCCCTGCTGAAGATGCTCGGACGTCACGGAATCCTGCATGTTCTGTGCGAGGGTGGGGGGGCCATGGCTGGAAGCCTGATCCGTGAAGGGCTCGTCGACGAGGTACTATTCATGCTTGCGCCGGTTGTTCTGGGTGGAAGCGGTGCCACTCCGGCAATTGGAGGAGAGGGCTGGCCACTGAACTCTGCCCCACGGCTTAACTTCACAGAAGTTCGCAGGGTCGGTGCCGATGTGCTGGTGAGAGCTAGATTCGGAGAGGACGACAACAGATGTTCACAGGATTGATTCAGAGCATAGGAAAGCTTTCCGGCATTGAGCGGCGCGGCAACGGGTCGCGGCTCACTGTTGAGCATAAACCCTGGACTGAACCGCTCACGCCAGGCGAAAGTGTCGCCGTACAGGGTGCGTGCCTCACTGTCACTGACTTCCGGCCGGGATCCTTCGAGTGCGATGTCCTGCGGGAAACGCTGGACAGGACGACCCTGGGGAAACTTGCCCGCGGCACCATGTTGAATCTTGAGCGGGCATTGAAACCTGCCGACCGGATTGGCGGTCACTTCGTTACCGGGCATGTTGACGGAGCAGTGACCGTGGCACAATTGAAGCAGGAGTCACAGGAC
>JBAXMA010000446.1:0-2824 GCA_037134535.1 bacterium | reverse complement strand
TCATTCGTGATGCACCGGCATGACATGCCGCAGCCCTGGATCAACTACCTCTCAAACGGTAACATGCACGCGTTCGTGTCACAGGCGGGCGGCGGTTTTGCCTGGTGGAAAAGCCCATGGGTGTTCCGTCTGACCCGTTATCGCGCCTATCACTTGCCGACCGACACACCCGGATTTTACATTTACATAAAAACGAAAGACGGGGTTGTGTGGTCTCCCACGTTCCGACCATGTGAGACACCGCTCGATGAGTGGACTGCCACGCATCGTCCCGGACGCAGCACCTTCGAGGCGCGAAAGGGTGATTTGCTGGCGAAGGTCACTTATTTCGTGACACCTGACCACGATTGCGTTGTCTGGAACCTGACCGTGACCAACAAGGGAAAGGAACCCGTGGATTTCGATCTGTTCGGATACACTGAGTTCTCGCAGCTGAACTGGGAGAACGAATGCGGATGGGGCTATTATACGAAGCTGCAACTGAAAGCCTGGTTCGAACCGAAGTGCAATGCCGCGATCTACTACAGTCACACCCAGCACGAACGTCAGGATGATTTGCCTCTGGTGTTCCTGGCGTCGTCCGAACCTGTGGAGAGCTGGTGCTGCGACCGCCAGGCCTTCGTCGGCAACTACCGTTACGAGCGCAATCCTATTGGAGTTGAAAGTGGTAATCTGGGCAATATTGAAATGCCAATCGGCCACCCATGCGGTGCACTGCATAACAAAGTTTCTCTCGCTCCAGGCGCGACTCGGACAGTCAACTATTTTCTCGGCGTTGCTCCGGGCGCCGCGGTAGACACTGAAAAGGCTGTTTCTGATTGCGTAAAACTGTATCAAGCAGTAAATGCGCCGGGTGCAGTGGACGCGCAGTTCGGCAAGCTTTGCGCATGGTGGGATGAACACCTGAGCGTGTTCGACTGCTCGATTCCAAATCCGGATGCGGAACGCCAGATCCGAACCTGGACACCTGTGAACACCGTACATACGGGACGTTACTCCCGTTCAGTGAACACATGGGCGCCGGGCATCCGAGGAATCGGTTTCCGCGACTCCTGCCAGGACATGATGGCGATAGCATACCGCAAACCCAAGTGGGCGGAGGACATGCTCTGCTTCCTTCTGAGCCAGCAATATGTGGACGGTCACGTTGTGCACTACACTTTCCCGGAGGAACGCAAGCCGCCGTACACTTCCATCCACAGCGACGATCATCTCTGGCTGCCCTTGGTTGCGTACGCCATCGCAGCGGAGAGCGGCGATCTTGGATTCCTGCAGCGCAAGCTTCCATATCTTGCCGAGGACCACAGGAGTGCAACCGGTGAGGGCACAGTCTGGGCGCATCTGCTAGATTGTGTTAAGTTCACCGAATCGCATCTCGGATTCCACAAGATTCCGCTGACTCTGAAAAGCGACTGGAACGACATCATCGGACGCTACAACAAGCGCGGACAGGGGCAGACTGTGTTTGCGGCCCAGCAGTACGTGGTAGCCCTCCGCAATCTCCTGTCAATCGCGCAAAAGGCTGGTGATGCGAAAAACGCAGAGTGGCTCCGGGACTGCATACGGCGGCAGGAGTTGGCGATCCTCTCCTGCGGATGGGACGGCAAATGGTGGCGCCGCGGATTCGACGACGACGGAGTCGCCGTCGGCAGTGAGCAGGCCGATGCCGGAAAACTCTATCTCAATCCGCAGAGCTGGGCGGTTCTCAGCGGTGTGGGCTCCAGGGAGCAAATGTTATCCGGTATGCAGGAATGCGCGGATCAGCTTGACACAGGAGTGGGTCTCAAAATCCTCACGCCCGGTTTCTCAAGCTGGGATGGAGAGCACAAAGGTCTGCTGGGCTATGGTCCCGGCTGCGGGGAGAACGGTGCGATCTTCTGCCATGCCAACACCTGGGCGATAATGGCGGAAGCCATGCTAGGAAACGGTACACGCGCATGGAAATACTTCACCCAGGTAATTCCGCACATAGCCATACAGAAGGTTGGAATGGACCGTTACGGCGCAGAACCATATGCGTGGGTCAGCAACATCGTGGGACCGGAGAACAAGAAGTTCGGCTGGGCCAATGTTGAGCAGGTCACCGGAACAGCCACCTGGATGGACGTCGCGGCGACGCAGTACCTGTTAGGCGTACGTCCGGAAATCCTCGGACTCTTCGTTGATCCGTGTCTGCCTCCTGACTGGAAAAAGATCTCTGTCAGACGCCGTTACCGCGGCTGCGAGATAGACATAGAAGTCGTCAATCCCAAGGGTGTTGAAAAGGGTGTCGCAAGGATGACGCTGGACGGTGCGGCGATAGGCCTGTCAAATGGTCCGGTCATCTCTTCTGATCTCATCTCCGGAAAGAAGACCGCCAAAGTAGTCGTCACCATGGGATAGGATTTCCGCGAAGCCACAACTTCAGAACAATCGAACAGAGGGGCCGCCAGGGACAGGAAGATAGTTAAAATAGAATACAATATAACAGATACTAGGTTCGTAATGAGTAGAAGAGGCGCCGAGAAGTCGGCCGGAGGGAGGAGGCTCATATGCGAACAGCAAGAATCGTGGACGATGGGGCGGCGTATTATCACATGATGTCGCGGGTGGTGGATCGGCGGCGGGTCTTTGATGAGGGGGAGAAGGAGCTCTTTCGCAAGTCGATGCGGGCTGTGATAAGTATGAAGGATGAATTATGAGGGATGAAAAGCCCGAGGATTTAAGACCGCGTACCAAGAGGTTTGCACTCGACGTGATTCGCCTGTATGCAACATTGCCAAAATCAACAGAAGCGCAGGTGTTGGGGCGGCAAGTATTGAGGTCTGGTACATCTGTGGAGGAA
>JBAXMA010000445.1:0-2847 GCA_037134535.1 bacterium | reverse complement strand
GAAGAATGGCTGATCAAGGTCGAATGTATGAGGGCCTGCATTAACCCTGTTCTCCTGCATGGCCTGCAACAACGCAGCCTGGGTCTTAGGCGGTGTGCGGTTGATCTCGTCAGCCAGCACCATGTTCGCGAATATGGGGCCTTTGACAAACTCAAACGCACGGCGACCCGGCTGATCCGTTTCCTGAAGGATGTCGGTGCCGGTTATATCTGATGGCATGAGGTCAGGCGTGAACTGTATCCTGCTGAAGGAAAGTGACATGAGATCGCCAAGTGACCGGATCAGCAGGGTCTTGGCAAGACCAGGCACACCCATCAGCAACGCATGTCCACGGCTGAATACGCAGATAAGGAGCCGCTCGATCACTTCATCCTGACCAACAATGACTTTGGCCAGCTCCTTCTTGATCTCATTGTAGATGGAACGAAGACCGTCTATTGCCGCAACATCATTCTCCTTGAGTACCTCAGAACCACCGCTACCCGTGACTCCAACACCTGCTGCATCCTCCTTCGGACTTATAGTCATGACAAGAGTTCCTTCTTTTGTTTCGTAGCCATCACTGCCAATGACCTTCAGATCAATCTCCTGTATTCACTTCATCTAATCTCAGGAGAAGTAGAACGTCAAGCGCCGCCTTTTCGCGCCAGTACACTAATCACCTCCCGCAGTTGGTCAATGAACCAGTGCATAAGATACCATCATATGGCCATGGCGCCCGTCATAACACAAACATTCATATTACTTCACACTATTTTCATATTTCCTTTGCCGGTAGCCGTGCGCTACCGGACCCGGTATTGACGCTGCGATCTCCTGCGTCCGTGCGGAAATTAAGTGGACACCGATATCATGGAGTGTTACTAGTTGAGCTGAGTCGGATTGGTGTCAGTGTGCATTGGCTCACCGTGATAACAAAGTAAAAGGAATCGTAAATGAGAAGCTGCATCCGCACAGCCATAACGATCTCTTCCACCATCTTCATCGCCACAGCCATCAGGGCGGAAATGGGCTTGCCTGAGGACACCGGCACTACTCCCCGACAGGTAGGAATCTCGACGCCGGCGCCGGTAGGCACCGATAACGCCACCGAATCGAAAGCGCTAGACGGCAAATGGGGCGACTCGCTGGAGTTCCTTAACGGCGACAAACTTCACGGCACAATGACGGGCGTCTCCCCCGATTCACACGGACTTAAATGGACACATCCGGATGCTGAAAGCCCGATCGCATTCAATCTGTCACGGCTTTCTTCCGCAACTCTCGCCCGCAGGCCGGGACCAAAGAGCGCAGCCTGCAATGCTGTTGTCAGGCTCACCAATGGTGATCTTCTTCCCGGAAAAGTACTGTCGATGGACGCAAACAAGCTTGTCATGGAATCCTGGTATGCCGGCAAGATCAACATAAACAGGGCTATGGTCAAGCGGGTAAATCCCAACATCGGAGTCTCGTCAGTAATATATGAAGGGCCTGCTGATCTTGAGAGCTGGTCCCAGGGCAGGGTCCGGCGCGGAAATAACGTCTCCTGGAAGTATAAGGACGGCGCTCTGTCCGCACTGCAACCCAGCCCGATCGGGCGGATAATCGACAAGATGCCCGACATGGCAGACATCCGCTTTGACGCGTCATGGCGGGCAATGCCATCGTTCTGTTTCTTTTTCCTGTCCGACAACATCGAGCAGGTCCAGGGTAACGGCTACTCGTTCCAGCTCAGCGGCTCTTCAGTCTACCTTCACCGCGTCACGCGCGAGGGTGGCTCCCGTAATATCGGATCACTGAATCTGCAACAGTTCGATCAAGGGACTGTCAAGAAATGCAGTTTCAACTTCCTGGTCAGCAGAAAAGATAAGACAGTGGTATTCCTGCTCGACGGCAAACTGGTCCAGCAGTGGAGCGATCCCGGAGACACCTCGGGGCTTGGCAAAGGGATTATGTTCTATCCCCAGAGTCAGGGTGATCTCCGGATATCCAATATCTCGGTCGCAGAATGGGACGGCAAGGTACCGCAATCAACAACCGCAGAACCGGAAATCAAAGACGATCTCGTACGACTCGTGAACGGCGACAAGATCTCCGGGCGCGTCAAATCATTCAGTGCCGGAAAACTGAAATTTGAAACTTCTTACACCACCCTTGATATCCCGCTCGAACAGGTGACGGTGGTCGACCTGTCATCCGAAAATGCCGCGCGTGCGCGACGCAATAAGGATGATGTCCGGATGCGTTTCTTCGACAGGGGTGAGATAACGCTCGGCCTGACGAAGATTGAGAATGGTGAAGTTAAGGGCCAGAGTGAGAACTTTGGAACAATCGCCATGCCGATCGAGGCATTCCGTCTCATCGAATTCAACATCTACGAAGAACGAAAAACAGAAGACAGTGATTCTCTGCCATGAAAAACAAGCAATACAGAATACGAAACGCCGGATTCGAAGATACTGCATCGATATTCAGACTTATCCGGCAGAACCCGGAAGAACTGATACCGCGACCTGTCAGCGATATTCTTGAAAACATAGATCGTTTTATCGTGGCTGAAGCCTATGGCAAAGTAGCCGGGGGTGTCTCGTGGCAGATTCTGCCCGATATCGGTCTCGCCAAGAATCCATCGGTCGAAATTAAATCTCTTGCCGTGGCTGCAACCCACCGCAAGAAGGGATTGGGCAAAGCTCTGGTCCTGGCGGCAATTGAACGCATTCTGGTCCTGCGTCCGGCGCAAATCATGGTACTCACATTTCACCCTAAGTTTTTCGAGAAGTTCGGGTTCAAGATTGTCGACAAGCGCAAGCTGATGCACAAACTGTATACAGGATGTATGAATTGCGCAAAGTACGATTCCCCGTTCAC
>JBAXMA010000444.1:0-2850 GCA_037134535.1 bacterium | reverse complement strand
ATCATGGAAATACCTTAGTTTGATAGCTATGGGATTCGCCCTACCAATCGAAGAAACGCCAACAACAGGTAGGTCGAGGCGTCCCGCCGAGCCGCGGATTGAGCTTGATTACCTTTCTTGCCGCAGTCGTGGGCCAAACTGCAGCGATTCCCGCTAATTCTTATCGCAAGGGCTGACCCTGTGAATTGTGTTTAAATTGTGATGTGTGGCCTTGGAGTTTGTGTTCTTTCTGCGCTGCTACAAGCCATAATGAACAGCTTGCCGATTGGCTCATCTGTACACCGTTTTCCTGTTTCATTATTCTTTAACAATGGCAGCCCGTCACGAATGGCACGGCATCACCAAGAGTCACAGCGGTCAGATTCTAACACAACTCCATAACTGTCATGCTTTTACACTAGCAACCCTGCTGCCTGAACCGGGACAACTGTGGCGGCTCGAGCCGGACAATGCCTCTGCGATCAACTTCTGCCATGGTCGGAAACCGATCATGGCACATCTGGTGCTATAGGTACGGCAATCAATGGAGTAATGAAGCATGGATAATGCACCTGTTCTCACACCGCCACTTCCCAGGGGGCAAGTGCTTGTCGTTGACGACGACAAGCGATCCCGCCTCACATTGAAGGCAATACTGCTCAAGCACGGGCATCTCGTCACAGAAGCAGCTGACGGCGAGGCGGCTCTGAAAGCAGTACGCCTTGCGCAACCTGACGTCATTCTACTGGACGTGGTCATGCCCAAAATGGATGGCCTCGAGGTCTGCCGTCTACTCAAAGGTGATCCTGCCACTGCCCTGATCCACATCCTCATGATCACCGGCGAAACGCAGCACGAAACACGGATGAAGGGAATTGAGTGCGGAGCTAATGATTTTCTCGCCAAACCGGTCGATCGTGACGAAGTGCTCCTGCGCGTTCGCAACGCAGTGATGGCGAAGCAGCTTCTGAACGAACTGCAACAGCGTCGAGACGAAGAGTCTCATGACACCACACTGTTGAAAAACCTTGCCGATCTATCAGCCGGCAATCCCGGTCTCGCGCTGGCTATTCTGTCGGTCGGTGCCGAGATAATGTCGTGGCGCGTATCAGGGGGACGATTGACCGACACTGAGCGGGACAAATTGTATGCTGTATACGCGCAGATTGGTGACGCACTGGCAAAGGCCGGGACTCCGCCGGCGTAGCGACGGAAGACAGAACGCTAGCGGTGCAGATCATCTTTGGAAGGAATGTCACACAATGGCGGAAATTGACGCACTCTTTGCACAACTCGTCGCCCTCGGCGGCAGCGACCTGCATCTCTCCTCCGGCCGCAAGCCGCTGATCCGTGAAAGCGGTGAAATAAAGGCACTGGATTTCCCTGTCCTGGACAGTGCAACTATCACCCAATACCTTCAAGAGATAATGCCGCAGGCCAACAGGAGCCAGTTCGACGACTGCAATGACACCGACTTTGCCTATGAGAAAGCCGGTGTCGGGCGATTCCGTGCAAACATCTTCAGAGACCGCGATGGAATGGGTGGCGTGTTCCGGGTAATCCCTTCAACAATCCTCTCCGCTGAACAGCTGAATCTGCCGAAAACAGTCACTGATTTGTGCAATCTCAGCAAGGGGCTGGTGGTTGTTACAGGTCCGACAGGAAGCGGAAAGAGCACAACTCAGGCAGCAATGATCGACTATGTCAACCTGACCAGATCAGATCACATCATTACCGTCGAAGACCCCATCGAATTTGTACACCATGACAAGAAGTGCCTGATCAACCAGCGCGAGGTGCATAATCACACTCAAAGCTTCGCATCGGCACTGCGTGCGGCACTGCGCGAGGATCCCGATATTGTGCTCGTGGGCGAAATGCGCGACCTGGAAACAATCGAGATCGCCATACGTACCGCAGAGACCGGTCACCTGGTATTCGGTACCCTGCACACCAATACCGCCGCAAGCACCGTTGACCGGATCATCGAGGCATTTCCTGCCGACCGGCAGAACCAGATCCGCACCATGCTGGCCAGCTCTCTCAAGGGCGTGGTGGCACAGACCCTGTGCAAGCGCAAAACCAGGGGTCGTGTAGCCGCGCTGGAAATCATGATCGTCACCCGCAGCATATCCTCCATGATCCGCGACAGCAAGACTTTCCAGATTCCTTCCGCTATGCAGGTGGGCGGCGCCCAGGGCATGGTACTGCTGAACAACTCACTGACCAAACTCGTAAAAGATGGCGTGGTTGAACCTCAACAGGCCTATGACAAGGCAGTAGACAAGGAGGATCTGCTCGAGAAGTTCCGTCAGATCGGTATGAATGCATCCGCAGTCGCCGATCTCACTGCCGGGCCGGCAAAACCTGAAACCCGCGAAGCCACAACGGCGCCTCTCAAGAAGCCGGCTGACCCGCCGGCCCAGGCACCACGACCAGCTGGCCAGACCATCAGTAATTCACTCATAATCTGCGGAGAATCATTCAAGTGCTGGCCCCTCGCTCAGGCTTGTCTGCCTGCCGCTCCTGAAGTATATGTGATTCTCGGTGTCGACCAGTGGGGCGCATGGTCTCTGCTGGACGTAGGGCAGACGGATGAGCCGGACGGCGACAAAGACGCCGACGACAAACGGCGCAGTTCCTGGACTGCGAAGTGCCCTACGAAGAATCTGTGGTTCGGGCATCATGTTTCCAAGGATCGGCCGCCAACAGCTACAGACCGGCTCGATTTTGAGAAGAAGATCTGTGATGAGCACAACCCCCCCTGTAAGCCGGTCAGGTGATGCATCGAATTTGTCCAGCAAGTTCGACTTTTTCCTGTCGCGGTGCGAGCAAAAGGTGACAACTTGCGTGCGATCAAAGTTGGGATTC
>JBAXMA010000443.1:0-2857 GCA_037134535.1 bacterium | reverse complement strand
CGCTCATAGAGTATGGCGGAGTTTCACGGCTGTGCCGACGATCCTCCGGTGGCACCAGCCACCGGTTCGACCTTTTCATATGGAATCTCATACTGATACAAGTCAACGCCATCACACCCGACATAGAGATAGCGACGATCCCGCTTCAAGGTCTCGTGTGTCGCAGTCGGGTAGTTGTTAGATGGGTCAGTTGCAGTCCAGTAGTTCGTGGGTATTGTGCGCCAAGTGTTGTTGGTGGGCATAGTTTGTCTCACATCATCCCACGTTGCAATGCTTACACTGATCTGAAAATGTCCGTTCGTCTGGCTCGTGCCATAATGATCGAGAACATTGGTGACACCGAGATTGCCGACGTAGATGTCCGCTCCTGCTACCGGGAATCCGACATTATCGTCCGTGATCGTGCCTTCGATTCGGAAAACATATGCCCTTTCCTGTCTTATGGTCCATCGTCTCAGGCATCGGCCTGCACCGGGAGTATTTCGCCAAAAGTGGCGACTGTCGGTCATCGTCTTTGTCGGCTGTGCGATGACATGAGTACGATCACATGCAAATGGAATTTGTCGTGCTTTGAGCGGCACATCATCCGCAAGCGCTCTCATACCAAACAGCACCAGGATTATGGCGGATTGCGATTTCATATTCATATCACCGTTTCGAGCCCGCTCCCGCGGGTGAAGAATACGGTGCATTTGTTGGCTCGGCAGTGCCCTTATTTTCCGCCTTGTCAACGCTTCTGGTCCAACTCATTTTGCCATCTCCGTATGTACCAGTGAGCGTGCCGACAGTGTTTAAGTTCTGACTCGGATTCTCCACGTTGACGATACTTGACAATAAACCACCCGATACAATACGCAGCTCCCGAACCGTCGTGACATCTGAAGGCAGGAGATAGTTAAAAAGGTCTATGGCGAACGTCTGCGCCGGTCCTACGAAGGAAAGCCCCTGGGTCAAGATTTCACCTGGCTTCAACTCAACAGGCTCGGTCTCGCCGCCCATGTAACACCGGTTCGTTGCAGCAACCGTATATGGTGCCTCACGCCACTTCCCATCATTGTAGAGAACCGTAGTATATTCCCAGTGGCCGTAGCAATTTGCGGGACCTGTCCGAACTGCGTTGGTGCTAACGTTTCGGACACGACCCATGATCAACCCGTGATCCATCGTGATCTCAAGTCGGAGAAACGAGTTTGTGTCGCTAGACAGAGCGGCGTTGGCGAAGACAAGAGTCAGTACTAATGCCGCTATGATTCTGTTCTTCATATTCACTTTCCGAACGATGAGGTTCACCGGACGTTGACCCGCTGCGGGTCAACGGTACGGTGCGACCTCTGGTTCTGCATTGCTTGTCTCTTGGTGAAGAAGTTCCTTCCGGATAAGCAGTTGCCAAGGTGTGCCCGTTACGCCCAATCTGGCGAAACCCGAATTTGTGGGGTTCGAGACAAAGTCCTGCCATTGACTGTCGGATTTGAATCGAGAGTCTTTTGCCAGTCTCTCGGTAAGCATGATGGCGTTGATGCGACGACGTCTTGCAAAGGCCGTGTATGATTCCGTCTTCTCGTACTCTGCGACCCTGCTCCAATTCGTGGGCAGATAGAAATGGAAGCCACCTTCGGCTTCAAGCAACTGCACCTTCTGGTGCAATTGCAGAGAGTCAAGGAAGTCAATGGCACGTCTTACGTGTAACTCGGTTGATGGCTCAGATATGATGGGGGTTTGAAAGAGGAAAAGCGTACCGACCAGTAGTGTGAGAAGAGACATTCCTCGTTCTGGCTGAAGGTCACAGTCTCTGAAAAGCACGAGAAACGCAGCCAAGAACGGAACGACAAGCAGGAGCAGGTACCTTCTCAGCCGCTTGCTTGTTGTGACCTGGTGCCGCGCACCAGTTGATTCCGGTGCATATATTGGAGGGTGTGTTTGCGAACCGGGGCTGTGGATGTAGAGGCGGATGGGGTGAATCCGAAGGAGCGTCCGGCAGGGACGCCGGACGCCACCTGCGATGCGGAATGAAGCCGGAGAAATGCCATGGAAAGCACCTGGACTCCTTTGACTGTGGATGTGGTTCGGAACGCGTTGCCGACGGACTTGGGGACGCTTTATGCATCTTGGTTTGACGCGAATCCGGCGAAGGCGAACAGGCTGAGCGAGGTTGTTGCGGAGATTCGCAGAACCTATCGCAGGGCCGTGGAGGTAAATCCCGCAAATGTTTTGGATGAGAATCCTGACACGGTTCCCGTCACCGGATTCCGTCATGCGCTGAATACGGTGATCTTCAGCATCGGCATGGAGATGGGGGTTCAGTTCGCGCCTGAGGTTTACACGCTGATTTCGCGGGCGGAGATCTGGTTGAGGATGGTTCAGAACGGGGGCATTCCCATAGATACGATGGCGGGCAAAGGCACGCCGTCGTATCAGGCACCGGAGAGAATACGATGGCTGCGTTGATCAAGCGATTACTTCCCTTCCTGATAGGCCTTGGTCTGGTGACCTCGTGTCGGGCCGGATGGCTGAATCCTACACAACAGGGCTTTGTGATCCAGACGTTCACTTCATATCAGCCCATCAGCGGGAACAATAGCGGCGTGATTGTTACGAATGGAAACTCGTACCAGTTCGCCGGCGATAACACTGGGTATGTTTCCATTGGTGGACCGGGTTCGCAGTTCCGCGGTGTGAATGATGGTTCTCTCGTGGTGAATGGCGCAGGTGCGTTTGTGCTGGGATCGTTCGGGACCTTGGCAATGGTGACGAACCTGGGCAAGGGTTCGCTCCTTCTGGGGAATCTCTCCGCTGGGCAGAAGGCGGTTATCACTGACGTTGGGAATGCGTCTCTTCTCCTTGGTGCCGGGACAGTGAG
>JBAXMA010000442.1:0-2857 GCA_037134535.1 bacterium | reverse complement strand
GAACAAGAAAGCCAAAATGCACTACCTGAGATGCACCAAATCGCAGATGCGCCCATTGTGTTATTCCTGACTTCTTTCTGCCGGTGCTCTCACATATCATTTCAGGAGCCATGAAAATGTATCATTACATCCGAGTGCTTCTTGTGATCTCATTTCTTGCGATCACCAGCTCTCTTTGCGCTGCGGAATATCCGCCCGCGATTGATCAAGCCCTGCTGAATGCGGGTACCAACCGGCCGCAGATCGAGGCCGCGCTGAACCGCATTCAGTCAGCTCACCGCGAAGGGCTTGAATTCCTCATCGAAAACATGCCGGAGCGCGACCTAACTACGCTGAGCGCGGATTTCTTGCTGGATAATACCGATGCCGCATACGAGGTGATGGCGAAGGCTCCATGGGGAAAGCAGGTGCCGAAGGATCTGTTCCTCAATGAGGTCCTGCCGTATTGCTCCGTCACTGAACGGCGCGATAACTGGCGAAGGGACTTCATCAAACGATTCCTGCCGCTCGTGGCCAATAGTAAAACGCCGGCGGCAGCAGCGGCTAAATTGAACAGAGAGATCTTCCGCCTGCTCGGCGTCCGTTACTCAACTCAACGAAGCAAGCCGGACCAAAGCCCTTACGAAAGCATCGGTGAGCAGAAGGCTTCCTGCACCGGCCTGTCGATCCTGCTTATAAACGCATGCCGCGCAGTCGGCGTGCCGGCCCGGCTCGCGGGCATTCCCATGTGGCCGAACAGCAGCGGGAATCATTCCTGGGTCGAGATCTGGGATAACGGCTGGCATTTCACCGGTGCCGCGGAGCCGTCGGGCGATAAGCTGGATCAGGCATGGTTTGGAAATCAGGCAAAGACCGCCAGGGCTGATGAGCCGCGACACTCAATCTACGCCACAAGTTTCCGGCGTACGTCAGTCCCCTTCTCTCTCTGCTGGGCACCGGGAGTCAACTACGTCTCAGCCACAAACGTTACAAGCCGCTACTCAGGAACAAATCACGCGTCCAGTGTCGAGGATGGAAATTAATCCCTTTCTCACTGGATGGCTGATACAGGCTCTCAGCTAAGGCGCATCGGCATAAGAACATACAGGAATGGCTGATCGCATTTCAGTACACCCGGGCTCATTTCATCGGTCAGCTCGAGGTATATTTCGTCATTTGTAAGGTGCCGCAGCGGATCCATCAGGTATTCCGGATTGAATGCAACAGATAGTTCCTTGCCGACATACTTTACGGCCATTGTTTCATGAGCTTCGCCGACTTCCGGTGTGTTCACGCTGACTTTTAACTTATTCTTTGTAAACGCCAGCTTGACGGAATTTGATTTCTCACTTGTGAGTATAGACACGCGGCGCACTGCAGCCAGAAGTGCTTCCCGTTCTATTGGCACGCGTTCAGAAGACTGCGATGGAATCACCTGCCTGAAGTTTGGATAGCTGCCCTCGATCAGTTTCGATACAACAAGGGTATCGTCAAACTCGAACATTGTCTGGCTGCCTGCGGCACATATCTTCAACTGGCCCTGATCCTTCAATGCGTGAAGAAGTTGAGTGATAGCCTTGCTTGGAATTATCATCTCACCTTCGGCTTCCTTCGGAAATTCAAGTTCCTGTTCCGCAAGTGCCAGGCGTCTGCCATCTGTTGCAACAACTGTCAATTTTTCACCAGCGAACTTGAGATAGACTCCATTTAAGACATATCTAGTCTCATCATTGGACGCGCCATATGCCACATTGTTCAGCATTGCCTTGAATTGTCCCTGATCAAGAACATAGTTGAACTTCCCCTTAAAGTCGGGCAATCGTGGAAAATCATCGTCAGACAGACCATTCACTCTAAAGAATGACGAGCCCGTACGGATGGTAGCTGAGCTTTTTTCATCTATTTCGAGTTCAATTTCTTCACTCGACAATTCTTTAACTATGCTGAGTAATCTACGTGCCGGTATGGTACTGCTTCCAACCTTTGATACTTCAGCCTCTACCGCACAACGAACGCTAACTTCCATATCTGTGGTAGTGAGCCATAGTTTCTTGTCATCTGCCCGCAATAATACATTCGATAGAATTGGCACTGTGCTTCTCGGGCTGATGATGCCATAGCCCATTTGAAGTCCGGTAATCAGAGCACTCTTTGTAATCTTCAATTTCATATTCGTTTCACCCTCTGTTCACGATCTATTGTTCTCTATGTGGCGCAATATTCACAGTGTTAACACACAAGAGTTAATACTGATAGTATATATAATTTAAACAGTATCCGTATTACTATGTCCAGTGATAACACAAACAACTCCGGAAAGCCAATCATATGAAGCAAAATAGTACTTTCACGGAGTAGACAACTCTGGCGAGAACCTTGTGATAAACTGTTTACGGCTGATGATAACTTTTCTTATTAACAGGAGAGTTGTGTACTTCACAGACTTGATCCCAGAGACTTTGCAATAAGCTGCAATGTGCGGCGGAATGCGTCATCGGTTTTAAGGCGGGTATCGATGCGTTTACATGCATGAAGAACTGTGGCGTGTGTCTTTTCAAACTCGGCAGCGATGTGAGGCAGGGATGCATCAGTGAGACGCCTGCAGAAGTACATTGCCACCTGTCTTGGAAGCGCGATGGCTGCCGGGCGTCTCTTGCTGGTAATATCGGTGAGACGAACATCGTACTGCTGGGCTACCGCCCGCTTGATCGCATTAATTGTGAGCGAGTCCGCCTTCTCTTCAGACAGGAGGTCCTTCAGCAGGTGTTCGAGTGTCGCCTGTGGAAGTTTATTACCAGCCAGAGCGGCATACGACACAACGCGGGTGAGGGCACCTTCCAGACGGCGGACATTTGCGCGGACCTTCTCTGCTATGAAG
>JBAXMA010000441.1:0-2863 GCA_037134535.1 bacterium | reverse complement strand
CCGATGGGATTGTCAAGGCGGTCTTCCAGCCCCAATCTGGGGCTGGAAGACCGCCTTGACAATCCCATCGGCACGCTCTCCGGCGGCCAGCGCCAGGCACTCACACTGCTGATGGCCACGTGGTTGCGTCCGCATTTGCTTCTGCTTGATGAGCACACCGCCGCGCTTGATCCAAAGAGTGCCGCCCAGGTGGCTGAACTCACTCTGGAAATTATCCGCCGCGAAAAACTGACAGCGCTTATGGTAACCCACTCGATGCAGCAGGCCGTACAACTGCCCGAGCACATTGTCATGATGCACAAGGGGCAGATAGTACGCCAGTATGGCGGCCAGGAGAAAGCCCGTGTCCGCGCGCCCGATCTTCTTGCTGCCTTTGACCAGGTTCGGCGTCGCGAGCAGCTGGATCCCGCTGTTGCAGCCATCCTGAGCAGCCAATACTAATTGAATCTCTTCACTGAAACTGCCAGACGGCCAGACGGATATTTCACCATGAACAATGCCGCTGACTTGAGGCACAGTTTGGACTTGGAAGGGCCAAGGTGACGCACTACAGTGACATAGAACAGATAGAGAACCACATTCAAGCTGCACCCGATGGAGAACTGCAATGAAGAGAAACTGGATAGCTATTCTTGATTTCGGATCGCAATACACGCAATTGATCGCAAGGCGCATACGCGAACAACACGTTTACTCGGAGATCATCAATTTCGCCACACCCGCCAGTGAACTGGCCAGACGTAAGCCAGCCGGCATAATCCTCTCCGGCGGCCCGGCAAGCGTACTCGAAAAGGACGCCCCGCTCTGTGATCCGGAACTCTACAATCTTGGCGTACCGGTCCTTGGTATCTGCTACGGCTTGCAGATGACCGCCAAACTGCTTGGCGGCTCAGTAAAACCGGGTACGTCACGGGAGTTCGGCAGAGCCCGCATCTCGATCACAAACAGTGCAGTCCTGTTCAAGGGCCTTCCCTCAAAACTCGATGTCTGGATGAGCCACGGCGACCAGGTTGATGCTTTACCAAAAGGTTTCAAGGTCCTTGCAGAGACAGGCACCTGCCCGATCGCTGCAATGGCAGATGCCCGCCGCAACATATACGGCCTGCAGTTCCATCCCGAGGTGGTCCACACACCGCGTGGAACAGAACTGCTCCGCAAATTCATTTTCAATGTTTGCAAATGCAAGCCCGACTGGGAGATGGCCCACTTTATCAAAGAGAGCATAGCCACAATCCGCAAGCAGGTCGGCAAAGGTCACGTCGTCTGCGGACTCAGCGGCGGAGTCGACTCTTCGGTGGCAGCGGTCCTCCTGCAACGGGCCATCGGCAAGCAGCTGCACTGCATATTTGTGGACAACGGAGTACTCCGTCACGGCGAAGCAGAACAGGTGAAGCAGACATTCAGCGGCAAGTACGGTATCGATCTGCATATGTCGGATGCCGCCGGGTTGTTCCTGCGCAATCTCAAAGGTGTCGTACTTCCGGAGGAGAAGCGCAAGATCATCGGCAAGACCTTCATTGATGTCTTCTCTGCAGAGGCGCGCAAGCTCGGAGAGGTGGATTTCCTCGCCCAGGGTACGCTCTATCCCGATGTTATCGAGAGCTCATCACCCATCCACGGGCCTTCAGTAACGATCAAGAGCCATCACAATGTCGGCGGGTTGCCAAAGGATCTGAAGTTTAAACTGATTGAACCACTGCGCGAGTTGTTCAAGGACGAGGTGCGGGTTCTCGGCCACGAACTCGGACTTCCCGACGATATCGTTCATCGCCAGCCGTTCCCTGGACCGGGAATGGCAGTAAGGGTTTTAGGCGAAGTGACCGCCGAGCGCGTGGCCATACTCCAGCAGGCAGACCTGCGCGTGCAGGAAGAGATCGTCAAACTGCCGAACTATCGGAACATCTGGCAGTCATTTGCAGTTCTGCTTCCCATACAGACCGTGGGAGTCATGGGCGACAGCCGCACATACGAGAATGTCTGCGCGCTGCGCGTGGTCGAAAGCAAGGATGCCATGACGGCTGACTGGTCACAGGTACCGTATGACGTTCTGGCGCGCATTTCCAATCGCATCATCAACGAAGTAAAGGGTATCAATCGCGTGGTCTACGACATCAGCTCAAAGCCGCCAGCCACCATTGAGTGGGAGTAACAATACGCAACGGGAGGAGACGCAATGAAATCGATTCGAATACTTGGCGCAGTTTTTGGACTCTGCCTGATCGGGGTCTCTGCTGTCCTGGCGGATGACGGCAACTACCAGAATTTCATTATCGGCGAACGCGCACAGGGCATGGGTGGAGCCGGAGGCTCTTTTGCAAGTTCACTGGATGCATGCTTCTATAATCCAGCCGGCCTGGCGCGGGTCAAAGACAATACTTTATCGGTCTCAGCCAACCTCTACGGGTTTCAAAAGTACGAGGCCACAGATGGTCTGGCACCGGGCGAGGACTTGAAGCGGAATGCGTTCGTAAGCATTCCCGCCGCAGTGGCAGGCATCTCCAAGCTGGAAGGCAAAGGGGCGTGGGCCATTTCTGCGTTCATCCCGGAACGCCGCTCGTTCAATGAGCTCGTCGCCTTTCTGGACAAGAAGCATTTCTATAATTTCAGCGAAGACGATCAGACACTCTGGGTCGGCCCGTCATTCGGCTATCCAGGTTCGGACAAGCTCCTGCTCGGTGCATCAGTTTTCGGAGTATACCGGTCCTACAGCCGCGTTGAGAGCATGTCATGGGGAGACATCAACTATTCCTACTCAGCCGACCTGAAATACGACAGCCTTGGACTGCTGGCTGTAGTCGGAGCACAGTACAAGGTGGACGAGAACTGGAATGCAGGTCTTGTCGTTCAGACACCTTCCTATAAC
>JBAXMA010000440.1:0-2901 GCA_037134535.1 bacterium | reverse complement strand
CTATAATCGTTGTCGTAATCGTGATCGATTGTCTATACAGGACACCGCTTGGTCTTCGTCACCGTAATCGACGACGATTACGATTATTTCCCTCTACTTCAGCTCTCCTGTCAGCTTCGTCATCTTTCCAGTTCCCATCTTAAGACTGGCAGTTTTCTCGCCATACCGCACCTTGCATGCAGTTCCAGTAACACTGCGGATTGTGGCGGCGGTCAGTTTGCCGTCCTTCCACTCAATGTCTACTTCAAAGCCGCCACGTGCACGAAGACCCTTCACACTGCCGGTCGCCCACTCCTTCGGAAGTGCCGGAAGCAGGTTGATCTCGCCAGCCTGCGACTGAACCAGCATCTCGGCGATGCCGGCGGTTGCACCAAAGTTGCCATCGATCTGGAACGGCGGATGCGCATCGAACAGATTCTGGTAAACACCGCCACCACGACCATAGTCCATGCCTGTTCCGCCGACAACCTTCAGGAGGTTGCGTAACAGCTTGTAGGCATGATCGCCGTCAAGAAGCCTGGCCCAGAAGTTGATGCGCCAAGCCATTGCCCATCCGGTGCTTTCATCGCCACGATGTGTGAGCGATATCTTTGCAGCAGCAGCGAGCTCCGGCGTAGCGGTAGGCGAAATCTGGCGACCGGGGTGAAGCGCGAACAGGTGCGATACATGCCGGTGCGTATCTTTAGGATCGTCCCGATCGATCGCCCATTCCATGAGCTGTCCCCATCTGCCGATCTTAGGCTTGAGAAGCTTATCGCGCATATCCGAGATCTTCTTTCGATACTCCGCATCTATGTCAAGAGCCTGGGAGGCCTCAACGTAGTTATTGAACAAATCCCAGATGATCTCCTGATCATACGTCACGCCGGGCTCTTTCGGACCCTGTTCCGGCGACCATCCGTCCGGCGTCACAAGCGTACCGTCGGCCTGTTTAACGAGGCGGTCTTCCCAGAATTCGCAGATCTCTTTCATGATCGGGTACGCGAACTCCTTCAGGTACTTGTTATTACCGCTGAATGCGTAGTGCTCCCAGAGGTGCTGGCAGTACCAGGCACTGCCGGGTGGATTCCAGTTCCAGCTCGATCCGCCATAGATGCCGTTCTCGGTCTGTACCGTCCATCCGCGCTTGCAGTTCTTGTAGGACTCCTGGGTGGCCTTCTTCCGGACCTCTCGCTGATTGTTGATGTAGTCCAGAAGCGCCGTATGACATTCTGCCAGATTGGCCACCTCCGCCGGCCAATAGTTCATCTGGATGTTGATATTGGAATGGTAGTCCGAACGCCATGGCGGATTATTGCTCTCATTCCACAACCCCTGCAGGTTTGCCGGCAGACCACCCGGCCTCGATGAACTGATCAGCAGATAACGTCCGAACTGGAAGAACAATTTCTCGAGCTCCGGATCCTTGCCACCTTTACCGTATGCAAACAGCCTTTTTTCCGTGCTGAGTCCAACAGCATCCTTCGCCGTGGCTCCCAGATTCAGGTCAACGCGATCGAATAGTTTCCTGTAGTCCACCATATGATCAGCCAGGAGTTTGTCATACGTCTTGCCAGCTGCGGCAGCCTCATTCTTCAATATCCGGTCATGCGGATGGGGCCCCCGCCAGCCCTTCTCGTAGCTCGCAAGATACGATGTGCCGGCCGTCAGCAGAATCGTCAGGGTGTCGACCTTTGTGAAGTTGATCACATTCGTGACCGTGGTCACTTCGCCGCCTGCATTCAGCACACGCAGCTGCGCTTCGTATTCGAGACCATTTTCCAGCTTTCCGGCAAACACCAACCGACCGGGCGATCCAGCAGTCTCTTCCTTGTGCATGCCTTCCAGCCTGATCACTCCCGTAAGGCTGCCGGGCTTATCGGCAGTCAGTCGCAATACCATGACCTGATCAGGCGCGCTGCAAAATGCTTCTCGCCGGTACTGCACACCACCGGCTTTGTAAGCAACACGGTGAACGGCATCGTGAATGTCCAATTCGCGACGATACTCCTCAGCCTGAGATGCCCCAAGGTCAATATACAGATTGCCAAAGGCCTGATAGTGCCCCGTATCCTTCTCATTGCCGGTCCAGAGGCTGATTTCGTTGAACTGCACCCGTTCGGTCGCAGTGCCGCCGAACAACATGCCACCGATGCGACCGTTGCCGATCGGCAAGGCTTCCATCTCCCATGAATTAGCAGGCTTGTCATACCACAGCTTCATGTCTCCCTCCGCGAATAGTGATGACGAACAACATGCCAGACCAACGGCAACAAGCAGTGTTTTGTAGTTCATATAATGCCTTTTCGCTCTTGATCCTAATCGTAATCGATTGTCCATACAGGACAACATTTGATCTTCGTCATCGTAATCGACGACGATTGCGTCAACGATTGCGATTAAACTCTCCCGCCCCCTACTTCGCCTCAATCTCCATAGCCTGCTTATCCAATTCCAGCTCAACAATCGTGTCAATCTCGTTGCGATCGCCGGCCGGGAGTGAAATGTCGATCCCGGCATCGGTTTGCTTGACCGTAACGTCGCCGCCGGTCATGGCCTTGCTCTTGACGATCCTTGCCGGAATGGCTGGCAATGTCACCTTATCGCCATCCCATTCAAAGATATGGACACAGACGACCTTGTCCTTACGGGTCGAAACCCCGAACTTGCCGGGCTTGAACGGTCCGCCACGGGTGCCATAGACGCTTTGGCCATACTTGCCAAGCCAGACGCCCATCTCTTTCAGCCGATCGACCTGCCGCGGCTCAATCTCGCCCGTAGGCATGGGACCTACATTGAACAGCAGATTGCCGTCTCCTCCGACCGTGCGGAGGAGCGTCTGCATGCAATCCTTGAGCGACTTCATGTTGTCACCAGGCTTCCATGCCCACTGATTGCAGATGGTCATGCAGGTTTCCCATG
>JBAXMA010000439.1:0-2927 GCA_037134535.1 bacterium | reverse complement strand
CTGGGGGCTTCACGACGGTGACAAGACGGGAGCGCTGGTAGTCTCCGCAGCGGTTTCGGAAGCCCCTCAGTACCGGCTTCCACGACACCTAATCGCAGATGCGCCCGTAATAGTCCGGTCTTGCGCAGTCCTGTTGTCAGGTGATAGACATATCGCCATGACAGATGTCATTCCAGTGATCTCACCCGCGGCAAAGAAATGGCTCCTCGCGTTATCCCTTTTCGTTGTGATTGTGATTACCTATTTGCCGGCCACCCGCTGCGGTTACGTTTGGGATGATGACGCGCTCCTCACTCAAAATGCGCCGGTCCTGACGGGCGAGTTTCTCGATCTCTGGACACCCGGCACGACATTGCAGTTCTATCCGCTTGTGTTCAGTTCCTACTGGATTGAACACAAGTTATGGGGACTTGATCCGTTTGGCTATCACATTGACAGCATCCTGCTGCACGCTGGAAGTACGGTAATCTTATGGCTCATGCTGTGCCGGCTGGGTATTCCCGGCGCGTTTGTGGCCGCGCTTCTGTTCGGTCTGCATCCGGTTCATGTCGAATCTGTGGCGTGGATTACCGCACGGAAGAATGTGCTGTCCGGTCTTTTCTATCTCGCCTCTATCCTTGCCTACCTCGGATTTGCACTGCCACGGACCGGCAAAGATCGCGACACTACTCGCCTGAAGATGTATTTACTCGCGTTCACACTATTTCTGCTGGCAATGCTGAGTAAGACGGTGACGTGCACAATGCCAGCTGTCATTCTACTGATTCTGTGGTGGAAGCGCGGGCGTATTGAAAAGCGGGAGATCATGCCGCTGCTGCCATTGTTTGTACTCGGCGCCGCACTGGGCATGCTCACCGGATACATGGAGAAGAACTTTGTTTTGGCCGGAGGTGCGGACTGGCAGCTTTCCTTCGTCGAGCGCTGCCTGATAGCCGGACGAGCATTATGGTTCTACGCATGGAAACTGCTTTGGCCCGTCGACCTCACATTCATATATCCGCAGTGGCAGATCGATACCACTCTATGGTGGCAATGGTTGTTCCCGTGTGCAGCACTTGCACTGGTCATGATCCTGCTGATTCTGCGCAGGCGAATCGGGCGCGGCCCGCTGACAGCTGTATTGTTCTTTGCGGGCACTCTTGTGCCGGCATTGGGATTCATTGATGTATACCCAATGCGATACTCATTCGTAGCCGACCACTTCCAGTATCTCGCCAGCATAGGACTGATCGTTCTGGTGGTGAGCGCAGCTGTATCGCTCTTCACACGGTTTGCTTCACGGCCCGGCACAGTGTGGGCGACAAGCATGACTCTAGCGTTGATTCTAGCGGGCTGTACGGCATGGCGATGCCTTGCGTATGAAGACGAGGTGACAATCTGGCGGGATACCATCCGGAAAAACCCCGGTTGCTGGATGGCAAACTACAATCTAGGGAACATTTACGCCGTGCGCGGAGATGTGGCCATGGCCATCAACCATTATCAAGCAGCCATAAGGATCAAGCCTGATTGCGTGGACGCTCACAACAATCTTGCCGCAGCTCTCGTGAGTCGTAACCGGGTCAGCGAGGCTGTTGCCGAGTACAAGGCGGCGCTGGCCATCAAGCCCGACCACGCCGAAGCATACTACAATCTCGGTGTTATACTTGCCTCATATGGTCAGGTAGATGAAGCAGTTGCCAACTGCAGAAGAGCACTTAGAATCAAGCCTGATTACGCGAAGGCCCATTACAAACTTGCCACCCTCCTCAGCGATCTGAAACAGAATGACAAGGCTCTTGCCCATTTCCGGATGGCTTTGGATCTTGCCCTGCAGCAGAAACAGACGGGTCTGGCTGAATCGATCAGGAGCAGAATGCGCAACAATGAAAACGACGGGCCTATGACTGGTGCACTGCCTGGATCCGATTCTGAACGGCCATGAGTTTGCACCTGAAAAGAGTCACTCTACTTCCCCACCCGCTTCTTTGCCTCTGAGACCTCGGCCTTTGCTTTAGCAAAGTCCAGTTTGAATGCAGGATTGCCCATCATCGCCCGGGCAATTGCTTTTCCGAGCACGCGACCGGCGACAATGTCGCTGGGATAGTGCACACCGGCGATGACGCGATCCCACCCCAGTTCCCATCCCCTGTTCATGAGCGCTGGCTCGTTCTCAGGCAATAGTTGTGAAATGACAATAGCCAGGAGCATACCACGAGTGGAATGACCACTTGGATAACTTCCCTCGTCGCCACTATCCACGATTGTTTTCGCCGTACCGAGAACTGCTTTGGGGCGCTTCCGCGCAAAGGCATTCTTCGCAGTTTCTGTATAGTACTTTGAATCTTTCTCGACCTTCTTGAGCAATGCAGCCGTCAGCGGGAGAGTCTCCGGTGTGAACCACGATCCTGCTTGAGGACAGAAGGAAACCATGCTGATTTTGGCATCTGCTTTTGCGCGATCAACCTGCGCAGGCGTGCGAGTCTCCTGTATGCGCAAAATGGTCTCCAGTTCGGCCTTTGTTTCATCAGAATCAGCAGCCGGCGGCGCAGGAAGAAGTACAACCGGATCAATGGACGACTGTTCAACGTAGTTCAAAGACTCAGCAGCGAATGCCGAAGTCAGGTTCAATACCAAGGCCATTGTTGCAATGAAGCTAAGCACCGACTTTGTCTTAATCAATCGTACCTCCATTTCATAGTCTCGCGCATCATGCAAATCAAGTCACGTCGACTTCTACACCACCGCTCAACCAGCGTCAACAGCGGTCAACAGCTCATCAGGGCTGCGTCAAGAATGGCAATCAAGCTCATTCCGCGGCTCGGCGGGACGCCTCGCCCTACCTGTTGTTGGCATTTCTTCAATTGGCAGGGCGAAGCCCATAGCTATCAAACTAAGGTATTTCCATGATCGTACTCGTCGTCGTCCTTCGTCCTCGAAATAGGCAC
>JBAXMA010000438.1:0-2948 GCA_037134535.1 bacterium | reverse complement strand
CCATTACCTTGCTGTCCACAGCATTCCAGCATGGATCGCCCACATCACCACCTTCAGAACCGCCCCAGCGGGAATCTGCCCAATGCAATCGATCGTTCTCCGCATATTGTCCGCACCAAACTGCACAATCCGGCTGAAGTTCACGGATCATTGCGCGGATCTCTTTCCATCCGTAGTATGTATTGTAATCAATCCGCCGTTTCCCGCCCTTGCCACCATAGAAGCCGTTACCGCCGCTAGCGCCGTCAAACCACATCTCAAAGATCGGTCCATAACTGCTCACCAGTTCGCAGATCTGAGTGTGGTATGCCTGCACATAGCCGGGGCCGCCGTAATCGACGTGATTCCGGTCCCACGGCGACACATAGACACCAAACTTGATACCCTCCAGTTTGCACGCATCTGCCATTTCCCTGACGATGTCACCCTTACCCTCCTTGTACGGACTCGCAGTAATATTATGCGGTGTACTCTTCGTGGGCCACAGGCAGAAGCCGTCATGATGCTTCCCCGTGAGAATGAGTCCCTTGAGTTCGGCCGACTTGGCTGCGCGAACGATCTGAACGGCATCAAACGCACTTGGTGCAAACACTGTTTCCTTCTCATTTCCAAAGCCCCACTCTTTGTCCGTGAACGTGTTAACACTGAAGTGCACAAAGGCATACTGCTCCAGCTCATGCCATTTCAACTGCCGCGCCGATGGAACCGGCCCAAACGGCACAGGCGGCGGCGCCACAGGTTTGGAGTCCGCGGCAATACACGACAGAGTGGATGCGAGAATCATCGATACAATCAATGCTCTTTTCATTCGTACTCCTTCAGGCTTCAGATCACTATCGTGGACATCTCATGTAAGCGGGTAACTATCGGCGATTTTGTAGCCGTTTCAACCACGAAATGACGAAAAGAAACACTGCCGAGTATCAAGCAATAGTCGTACTGCCACGGCACATTTTCTTTGTTGTAACATGCGGCGCGGGTAGCACCGCGCCCTCCCGCTGATACACGTCATATGCCTGGATGGTGTCTAATGGACACAATTGAAGATTAAGTCTTGTGCAGAACCGGGGGAGCCTCCTCATGTCCCCGTCGGGCATGTTCATCTGCATGTTCATCTGTATGTCATGCTCATCTGTATTGCATACTCACACCATTCCATCTACATTCCTGACTTTCGCAGAACTACAACAGCGCGGGAGACTGACTCATGTATATTTCCATCTTTTCAGACGAGCTTGGAATGGATGTCGCAGAGGGCATACCGATAATCAAGTCATGGGGACTGGATCACATCGATTTCAGAGGACAGGTCTTCGGCAAGAATATTGCGGCACTTGACGGCGATCAACTCCGCCAGCTCCGCTCCATGCTCGACGCAAACGGACTTAAGACAGGTTGTATCCAGTCATTTCTTGCCAAGGTCCACCTGCCCGACGCGGCACGGCAACGCATCGAGCAGGATAAACTTGAAGGCCTTATCAGAGCCGCAGATGCACTGGACTGCCGGCTGATCCGCGCATTCCATTACTGGCAGCCTGAAAAGAGTGAGGAAGGCCAGCTCGCAATCCGCCCCGATATGCTGCAACACGCACTCGACATGTTCGCCCCACTGGCCAGGCGCGCAAAGGAAGCAGGCCTTACGCTCGCATTTGAAAACTGCGGTGTCACTACCGATGAGGTCCTGGCGTTCCTTAATGCACTTGCTATACCTGCATGGGGAATGGCCTGGGATGTTGCCAATACCTGGGACTGCGATGAGCGTAAACGTGACGAAGACGCCTACATACGCAAGATGGTAAAGCACGCCAGACTTTTGCACATCAAGGCACACGGCGCGATCGAGGGCATTGCACCTTTCATGATTCCATATCACAAGATCCTGAACGCATGCCATAATGTCGGCATGGATGGTCCGGTCAGTATCGAGACTCATAACCCCGACCAGACTGTTTCAAATGTCGATCGCTCAAAGCAAGTTCTCGATACCCTGCACAAGGCATGGCCAACGGCAGCACCGGGCAGCAGCAACTATGAGGAACCATCCTACCTGGGAGTGAAGCGGGACTGGCAGGATAATCCCGTCGGCTTTGTTGTCGTCGGAATGGGCATGGGCCACGAGAACTCACGCAAGGTTGTGGCGACACCGGGCTGCAGGCTGATCGGAGTTTGCGACCTGATCGAAAGTCGGGCAAAGAACGCCGGCGATACCTACAAAGTCCCGTTCAATACCGATCACCGTGAATGGTTGAAGCGTGACGATGTCGAAGCGGTTTACGTAGTCACAGAAACAGGTAATCATGCGGCCGTAGCCGTGGATGCTCTTCGAGCTGGCAAGCATGTGCTGGTGACTAAGCCCATGGAAGCCAATGTCGCCGCATGCGACAGGATGATTTCTGCAGCTGAGGAAAATCATGTGCTTCTGGCTGTAGACTTCGGACGGCGATTCACTTCCGAAATGCTGACTCTCCGGAAAGCGGTGACTGACGGCCTGTTCGGCCGCCTGCTGAGCGGCGAGTGTTCGCTCAGGATCCTCCGTACGATGAAATACTTCAAAGAGAACGGCGGATGGCGCGGCACGCGAAAACTGGACGGCGGCGGCGTATTTTCAAATCAGGCAATCCACCACATTGACGATCTTGTCTTCGCACTGGGGCTTCCTGCAAAGGTACGGGCCGATGCATGGACTCAGACACACGAGATAGAAGCCGAGGACCTGGGCATTGCTACATGGCTGTATGCCAGCGGGCTGGCCATTGTTGTGCATGCCACGAGCAGCTATCCCCATTCAACGTGGTATACACGCCTTGAACTCGCCGGTGACAAGGGGGCTTATGCCTTCGCCGACGATGGCCCCGTCGGCCCCACGTGGACCAGGTGGTATCTGGACAAATCCTGGCAGGAAAAAGCGCCGTGCACTGTTGAACCGCCGTGGTTGAACGCTGCTGACA
>JBAXMA010000437.1:0-2949 GCA_037134535.1 bacterium | reverse complement strand
CCCAGTTGGTGGGACAGCGACCGCGATAGACCGGGAGAAGCGACCCGTGCAGGTTTAAACATCCTGCTTTTGGTATGTCCAGAATTGCCTGCTTGACCATGTTGCGGTAGTAGAATGAAAAAATGATGTCCGGATTGAGATCCTTGATTCTCTGCACCCACATCGGATGATTGATATCTTCCGGTGCAAATACGGGTATTCCGCGGGTTGCAGCGAATTCGGCAATAGAGTCGAACCAGATTGTTTCCTGAGGACTATCCTTGTGCGTAAAGACGGCAGCTATCTCGAAACCGTTTCTCAAGAGCGCTTCTATTCCTGCGCAGCCGATATTGCAGTATCCCAGTACGACAGCTTTCATGTGAATAGACCCCTTTCAATGTTATCGTAAGTTTTCAGCAACTGGCCCCTGGTGCCAGCGGACTGCCTGTAAACTTACCACTACTTCCGTCCTACTACCTTCTGAATAAAATAGCGCGGCCGGGCACGGACATCGTGGTATATGCGGCCGATGTACTCGCCGAGCAGGCCCATTGCTACGAACTGGGCACCAACAAAGATGAACAGGACTGCGAACAGAGTGAAGATTCCATGTTCGGTCCAGGTGTCGCCGCCAGGCATAAACCTTCTTGCCAGGATGTATATGCCGAGCCCAACGCCGCTGGCGGCAATGCATGTGCCGATAATGCTCAGCAGGCGGAGCGGAAAGGTGGTCATGCTCGTCAGCAGATCGAACTGAAGGCTGATGAGTTGCCATATGCTGTACTTTGAGTCGCCCTGAGTTCTGGCCTTGTGGCCGACTTCAATTTCCGTCGTTTTGGACGCGAACGAATTAGCCAGTATGGGTATGAACGTGCTTCGCTCCTGACATTGAAGAATTGCATCCACCACCTGACGGCGATAGGCGCGAAGCATACAGCCATAATCATGCATCTTTACGCCGGTTGATTTCTGAGCCACCCGGTTCACCATGTAGGATGCAACTTTACGGAGCACGGTGTCGCACCTGGGCACCCGCACGGTTCCGACAACATCATAGCCTTCCTCAATCTTTGCCACCAGGCGTGGTATTTCTTCAGGCGGATTCTGCAGATCGGCATCGAGGGTGACGATGATATCGCCCCTTGCATCGGTGAGACCGGCAATGACAGCTGAGTGCTGACCGTAGTTGCGGTTCAGGAGAACACCGACAATGCGTCCCGGATGGCTTTCTGCCGCTGCGACTATCTTAGCCGCTGAGCTGTCGGTACTTCCGTCGTTGACCAATACTATTTCGAAAGGCCGGTTCATCGCCTCGCAGGCGATGAGACAACGCTTGATAAGTTCATCAAGGCAGTCCGCTTCATTGTAGACCGGTATGACCACAGACACTATGGAATTTGCACTCATATTTATCAGTCTGTCACAATCATGCCGTCGTGTTCAAGGTCCAAAGCGTATCCTTTATGGCGGCAACCACATCATTGACATCGTCAGGAGTCATTTCCGGGAAAAGCGGAAGGGAACAGATCCGGTCAGAATTCCATTCGGTGTCAGGCAGCATTCCGCGTCGCATCTTCATGGAATCCACGTAGAATTTCTGGAGGTGTGAGCATCGGAAATGAAGTCCTGTTCCGATGTTGCGCTGTTTCAGCTCGCGCATGAAGTCATCACGGCTCATTCCGGCCTTGTCCGTGTCCAGTCGCACTATGAACAGGTGCCATGAGTGCTTGATCTGGTAGGGCGGGTCGTCAAGGGGCAGGATTTCCGTAATCTCTTTGAGCTTTTCGCGATAAAGCATGGCGATCCCGGTTCGCTTCCGGTTGAATTCATCAAGCCGTGCAAGCTGTCCGAGTCCCAACACGGCCGCTATGTCCGTGAGGTTGTACTTGTAGCCCGGTTCGAGTGCCTCAGCTTGCGGCGAACGGCCCTGAGTCTGGCGGTCGAAAGCATCCACTCCCAGACCGTGAAATTTGAGGCGTTTGATGCGGTCTATGAACTTGTCGTCGTCTGAGCATACCATGCCGCCCTCGCCGGTGGTCATGTTCTTAATGGGGTGAAAGGAGAAAATGGAAGTGCCCGTTTTGCCGATGCGCTCGCCGCGATACTCTGTTCCGGCGGCGTGAGCCGCGTCCTCGATCAGAGGAATTCCTCGTTCTGCGGCCAGTTTGCGGATTGGGGCCATATCTGCCGATGCGCCAGCGAAATGAACGGGAATGATAAGTTTCGTGCGGCTGGTGATCAGGCTTGCGATGGTGTCGCGCGATACCATGAGCGTGTTTCTGTCAACGTCCGCGAAGACAGGCACGGCGCCGGCCAGTGCGATGAGATTGGGAGTAGAGACCCAGGTCATTGACGGAGTTATCACCTCGTCACCCGGCCCGATATTGAGTGCCTTGAGCGCGACATGCATGCCGCCGGTTGCGGAGACGAGTGCCACAGCGGCTTTGCTTCCGACGTACGAAGCAAATTTCTGTTCAAAATCAGCAGCCTTGGGGCCTGTAGTGATCCATCCGGACCGCAGGACGTCACCGACTGCGGCAATTTCGCCCTCACTGATGGAAGGCTTCGAAAATGGCAGAAATGTCTTTCTCACAGATTTCTTCCTCCGTCTGCAGGAATTTGAACAACACTAGTCACGGATATCACGGATGGATGTAATACCGGTGCACCCGTGTAATCAGTGAAACCCCTGGTTTCTCAGATCTTTCCGATCAGACGCTGGCTTTCAGTCACAAACACCCGTGCATCTGTATCTTAATGGCCGATCAAAAAAAAGCGCAAAGTTCTTCCATCTTCCCGGCTATCCTAACTGGCGAGGCTGGCGAGACAGGCCACGGCTGCGTCAAGAAAGCGGCTCACCCAGAGGGCTTCCTCCAGAGGCGGACAGGCTGCCCTATAGCTATCAAGCTAAGGTGTTTCCATTATCGTACTCGTCGTCGTCCTTCGTCCTCGAAACAGGCACCAATTCGA
>JBAXMA010000436.1:0-2951 GCA_037134535.1 bacterium | reverse complement strand
GGAACGGTCTAAGCCTGCTTTCTGTCCGCCTTCTTCATGATAATTACTGACTTGCTGATAAATTCCACTTCCAGTCCGTCCCGCATGGCGAGCCACTCAAAAGTGCGGCGCGAGTAGAAACAGACATGCGTGATATCCTTGCGGTACCACCAGTTGATGAAATCAGTTTGCGGCTCGCGAAGAGCGGTCATGATACCTATCCAGCCGCCGGGTTTCACGAGGTGAAGAAAGAGTTTCCATTCCAATGCCGGCTGAAAAAAGTGCTCCATAGCCTCTACGCAGGCAATGAAATCATATGACGTTTCCAGAACTGAACGATCCGGCGCATAGAATGGATCGTACCGATTCATCCGGAATCCGCCGTTTTCCAGAATCAGTGCAATGACCGCCGTTGGACCGCATCCGAAGTCCAGGCCATTTGCCCCCGGCTGGAGTCGTGCAGTCAGAGGTTCCGTGAGCTGGGACAGAAACTGCCTGTAGCCTTGATCGGACGCATGGTTGCAGTGCAGATCGTAGCGCTGCTTCTCGGCTGCCGGCGAGGGATGCTGTTGCGGCGGCATGAAGACAAGGTCGCATTGTCCGCATATCATATAATCGCGACCAGTATCATGGGCGAAAGGCGTGATGTCGTCTGCCTGCTCGCAAAGCGGACATGATGGCAACTGGTGTGTCGGCATGGGGGTATTCAGAATGCGCGGCTGACGGATACTCCGAACGTCCGCGGTGCGCCGTTTTCGCCAATGTAGCCTGACTGAGCGAGAGGGTACGGGAGTGCGATCGGGACAAAGTCCTCGTCGAGGAAGTTGTTTATCCATCCCTCTACGCGCCAGGCACCGGCAGACACGCCAATTCTCGCGTTGGCCAGGGTGTAGTCGCTTTGCGAAGCCAAGTTTGCAGCATCGTAGTAATATGAACCTGTACCGACGGCTTCAAACCTGATTGTTCCGCGGATCGAGCCATACAGGGGCTGGTTGATTTCTATTCCAGCATGCCAGCTTGTACGAGGCGCGAACGGCAGGTCGTTGCCACCGACGTCAATGCCGCCGGAAGTACTACCGGACTTGAATTCCGTAGTCAGCATGCCAACTCCGGCGAACAGATCTATGCGGCTGACCGGTCGGATCATCAAATCTATTTCCCCGCCCATACTCCTGGCCTGTCCTGCGTTGTCAATGTAGAAGACCCCCGGAGAGGATCCAATCGGGACATCCATCTGAAGATCATTCCAGTCAATACGGAAGAGGGCCACATTGGCGGTGACGCGATTACGGAACCAGCTTGTCTTAGCTCCTGTTTCATAGGTCCAGCTGGTCTCCTCGCCAAAAGCCGCGTGATCCGGCAGTGACTGCGGGTTGAATCCGCCGGACTTGTATCCCTTAGCCGCTTCGGCATAGACCAGCGAGTAAGGTGTGAGATGATACGTAATGGTGGCTCTGGGTGACGTCTGGGTAAAGGTCTCGTCGGCCGTGCTCGTGGATTGCGGCATGAGGGCTGGCTCGGAGAAACCTTTGAGACTGGCCGAGTGACTTTCGTAATCGTGTCTCAGCCCGATCCCCATTTCCAGGTGGTCGTAGAATGTGATGGTAGCCTGGCCAAACAGACTGGCACCGTAAGAATCAAGATCTGCGTCTTCATGCTGCTGGTAGGGGAATGGCAGGCCCAGCATCTGGACGGCTGCAGACCGATAGTCGTTGAAGGCCTGTTGCGAATAGGCGGATTTGAAGGCAAACGCTCCAAACAGCCAGCGAATCACTGTGCTGTCGCCCAGCTTTACGGGTTCGTCCGCGGGTGACGAGATGCGAACTTCCTCTATCCAGGAGCCCTGGTCTTCCATGTTTTCCCGCCGGATCAGGTCGGCAGCTGTAGCGTCGAGATCGGTCTTGTCGTGTGATCGCCACCACTGGAATGCCGTGATTGAGGTGATATCAACGTTATCGCCGCCGTACAGGATTGTGAAGACCGGCTGGACCAGATCGCGGTCTGAGCCGCCTTCATAGTCACGGGAGATATGGTGAGGTTGTGCGCGGATCGATGCAAGATCGTAGAGGGTGTAGTCGCCGTCGCGGTCCATTTCGCCGCTGATGCTCAGCCGGAAACTCCAGGGACCGATTTCGGGCCACAGAATCTGGGCGCGGCCGAACCAGGCATCGCGATTGTCTACGCTGTTTCCGGTCACGTCATTCTCAGTGTAACCATCACGTCGCGAGTATCCGGCCCCGAAGCTGGCGGCCGTAGTGTTGGAGCCGATTGGCCCTTCCGTGGAGAATTTCGTGGTAAACGCATTGTAATCACCGCCTGAGAGCGAGAGGGTGGTCAGCGAATCGCGTGTTGGCAGGCGCGGTAGAATGTTTATAACACCACCGAGCGTGTTCCTGCCGTATAGAGAACCTTGTGAGCCGCGCAGGAATTCGACGCGGTCGATATCTATGAACTGCTGATTAGCGGTCACATAGGATAGCTGAGGCACGCCGTCAATGCAGGTGGTCACTGCCGGGCTGTTGCGGCCGGAACCGATTCCGCGCATAAAGGGAAAAGTTAGCCGGCGGACTGAAAAATCGCTGAGCGTGAGATTCGGAACGTAGCGTGTGGCGTCCCGAAGATCCTGGATGCCGGCGTTCTCAAGTGTTTCGGCAGTCTGGATAATCATTGAGCCCGGCACAGATTGTAAAGGCTCAACCCACTTGCGTGCAGTGACCTCAATCTGTAGATTGGTCCGGACACTGACTGGAACTACGTCAGTGGAGGGGTTGGTTTCTCCGGCAATACCGGAGGCGGGGAGAAGCGCTGATACCGCAATAGTGAGCGCAGTAAAGTAGTAACGGATTGCTTTCATTTGTTGTGATACCCTCTCAAGTTGTGGTCGAAAAACAAGTCGGCATGCTACTCAAGGAGATGCTTGGGCGCAAGACAGATTTCGGCAGACTTCGCGATTTTCTTCTTTTTTTATCGCA
>JBAXMA010000435.1:0-2966 GCA_037134535.1 bacterium | reverse complement strand
GGTCCGGGCATGTCAAACCCGGTGTTTGCGATGCTCTGGTCTGTCAGGTTGATATGCTGGCAAGTTTTGCGGCGTTGACGGGTCGGGCTTTGGCAGAGAGCGATGGCCCTGACAGCTTCAATATCCTGCCGACATTGCTGGGTGCCAAGACAGACCCGTTTGGTCGCGAGTATCTCGTCACGCAGAGCAATGAACCTGCCACGGTCGCTCTGAGGAAAGGGTCTTGGAAGTACGTTAAGAAGGCTCCGCGTGCCGGCAGGAAAGTTGGCGGGGAGCTTTACAATCTTGCCAATGATATCGGCGAGGTCAGGAATCTTGCTGACATCGAGCCGGCCCTTCTGGCCGAGATGGCGGCCAAACTTGCGCAGATCAAGAACGACGGCAGGAGCCGGCCGTGACAAGAAGGGAGTGGTCGGTGAAGCTTCGAACAGTAGTTCCGGTTCTGATGATGTTTCTATGCTTCATGTGCCGGTTGGGCGTGGAGGCAGCAGATAAACCTGTGTCCACGAACAACCCGGATGGTGTTGATCCCGGCCTTGCCGACGCAGGCGGACAGGCAGTCCGCCGTGCCGCAGAATTGAAGAGCCTGAAGTGGGGAATGTTCATCTGCTGGAGTTTCAGCACGTTCTCAGGGCAGGAATGGACACCGGGCGTAACGAATGTGGACTTCTTCAAGGCGACGGAGGTAGATACGGACCAGTGGGCGGAAACAGCCCGGGATGCGGGTATGGGCTACATTCTGTTTCTCACAAAACATCATGACGGGTTTTGCCTGTGGGACACCAGGACGACCGGCCGGAATGTTACCAGAGCCCAGCTGGGCAAGGATGTCCTGGCGCTTCTCAGGAAATCGTGCGACAAGTACGGCATTAAGCTTGCGCTCTACTTTTCGGAGGGTGAGTTCAAGGATAACAAGCTGTACCATCCTGGCGGCTACACGGCTGATATGAAGAAAGCCCAGCTTAAGGAGTTGCTCACGCAGTACGGCCCGATCGAGTACATATGGTTTGACCATGCTCAAACCGATGGCGGGTTGAATCATCAGGAAACAACGGCATGGTGCAAGCAGTTCCAGCCGGGCTGTTTCATTGGATACAATCATGGCCAGGCTTCCGGGGATATCCGCCTCGGTGAGATGGGTAGCCCTTCTGCGCTTGATGATCCGTCAGGCGCCGGGTTTGGTGCGAAGAACGCCAAGGGGCACAAGGGTTACCTCGCGGCTGAATTTACGTATCCGATACTGCCTGAACACAAGGGCGGGGCGATGTGGTTCTACTCGCTTCCGGTTCACGAAAACCTCTGCCTGCCGGCAGAGAAGCTTTACAATGATTATCTGGGTGCAGTGAAGTGGGGGAATATCTTCTCGATCGACGTCGGGCCGGATTACAAAGGGAAGCTGCGTGACATTGACGTAAAGACCCTGAGGAAAGTCGGGGAGATGATCAGGCACGGCCATTAGAAATCGTCAGAGTATCGCTTCTTCCAGTATCTGATCCAGAATGCTGCCATCGGTTTCTTTTCGGTAGACGTTTCGATGATCTCCTTGATTCGAAGAAGTACATGCCCGCGGTCGGCTATAGCATTAAGTGAAGTCATGATCTGCTGAAGATCCATCTCAGACATCTTGAGGTCGGTAAGCAGTTGAGGAGCTCCCTTGGATATCAGTGTTCCAATGCTGGCGAGACTCTTGTGGTCCTTGAGAATTGCCCTCAGCGCTTTACAGGCAGGTTCGGAACAACCACGGAGATTGCGGAGTGCCAGACTCAGTGTATTGACTTGCGAGTCTTTCAGTACCGGGCCAAAGCGAATCGATGCCAGCAGTCGCTGAAGTTCAACAGAGGTGAAACCGGCTATGCGTTCGGGCAGGTCGTCGGTAAGCATTATGCTGTGTGGATCAAGTGGAGCGCTGCCCGGTTTTCCCTGGAGTGCTATATGATCTGCATATTCGTGAAGAACAGCTATATCGTTTTCTGCAATCTTGTCCGACTCCGTCCCCAGAGCCTTTGCGGCAAGCCTGACTCGTGAGGTATAGCCGCCCTTGGCTGATGGACCAGCAATGCATGCAGCTGCAATCTGCATTTGCCGGCTGGCGTCGACTCCGCTTTGTGTACCAGCCGCCTCAGCCATCTGCTTTATGCGCACCAGCGATTCCCTGAAAAATAGCAGCAGATCCATGTGTTCTTGAGCGATATCAGTTCTGTTCAGCGCGTTATTCATGGCCAGCAATACCTTTGCCTTGTCATACTTCTGGGATGCCCAGTAGAGTTCGTCGGCAAGCGCTGTTTTAGCGTCGAAAAACGTCTTCAGTTGCTCGCGAACCATATACTCCTTGATAATGGCCGATATCAGGAGATCGGTCGGCTGCTGCTCTTGCGCGGACAACACGCGCTGAATGGCTTTGATGACATCCTCGGCAGTGAATGGCTTTGAGAGGTGATCAGTAGCGCCCAGTTCCCTTGATTCTCGAATGGTGTCAGGTGAGGTGAAAGCGGTCAGCATTATCACCGGCAGGTTTGGCCATTCCTGCCGGATTGCGCGGAGCAATTCCATTCCGCTCATGGGCGTCATGCGGATGTCCGAGATGACCAGATCCGGATGATTCTGTCTGATAAGTTCAAGGGCGGCTGATCCGTTTGTTGCCGTCAGCACTTTGTGACCACTCTTTTCCAGTACCGCCGCCAGTACAGAAAGGATTATCTCATCATCATCAACGGATACTATGGTTGCCACAGTTTGACTCCACACTGGCACACAATCACGTAACCAAGCGTTCAAACTATGTCGTATGGACCGGGTTTTGTCAATGTATGCATAGATGGCAGGGATTGACAACAGGCTTTCAGCGTGTATTCTGCGCTCCATTGCCTTTGAGAACGGTTGTGCTTGTCTGAAGTGTGGTCTGTTGACTTGCTAAGGAGGACTTGAAATCAGCAGCGGTGTTTTCTGGGGAGGCAACTTTGGCAAAC
>JBAXMA010000434.1:0-2982 GCA_037134535.1 bacterium | reverse complement strand
CCCACAGTCCACATCCCACAGTCCACATCCCACAGTCCACATCCCACAGTCCACAGTCCACAGTCCACAGTCCACAGTCCACAGTCTTCCCCGTCTTTTCTTCTTGTCTCCCCACCACAATGCACCAATACTCCACAACTACTAATTCATTCGAGCGTGGTCTTCCATGACTGATGGACAAACAACAGGGAGCAGTAATGCACATAGACAATGGAATCGTTGCGGCAATGTTGATCGGACTGGCGGTCTGTACACAGGGTACAGCTCTAAGCGCGGCTGAAAACAATTTTCTCCCCGGCAGCACTGTCGACCTCAGCCATGTGCCACAGACCAAAGAAACACCCGAGCAGCGCGAAGAGCGCATGAAGTGGTTCCATGATGCCAAGTTTGGTCTATTCTTGCACTGGGGACCTGTTTCTGTTTCCGGCAAGGAACTTGGCTGGGGCCGTTACGCGAACCGTCCCTGGGATATCAACGGCAAAATGCTGCCATGCGAACCCGATTACGTATACGACCACCAGTACGAGAAGTTCAACCCGGTCAAGTTTGATGCCGACCAGTGGGTGAAGATCGCTCAGGACGCCGGAATGAAGTACATGGTCCTTATCTGCAAACATCACGACGGTTTCTCCATGTGGGATACGAAGATGACCAACTTCAACATCATGGCTTCGCCTTACGGCAAGGACATTGTCAAACTATTCTCCGATGCCTGCCACAAAGCCGGCATGCGCTTCGGGCTCTACTATTCCACCCGCGACTGGCACAACGAGAACTACCTCGTTGGTGACAATGTATTCTACGACAAGTGGTACCGCTCACAGGTTGAGGAATTGCTCACCAACTACGGCAAGGTCGATATCATGTGGTTTGATCACGTCGGTGGACAGAACTGGGGCCTATGGAAGTTCGACGAACTCTTCTCAATGATCTACAAGAAGCAGCCACAAATTATTATGAACAACCGGGCGGCAGCATTCTGCGGACCCAGGACCCCCGAAGACAAAGGACCGCCTAGTCCTGAAATAAAGAAGATGACCCAGGGCGACTACTACACGCCAGAGCAGTCGGTCGGCAACATGGACCTGAAAGGCTCATGGGAATCATGCATGACGCTGGTCGGTGGACAGTGGTCGTGGAAGCCCAACGGCAGAATGTACACATTCGAGAGGACTCTTGACACCCTGGTCGGATGCGTAGCAGGCGGCGGCAATCTCCTTCTCAATGTGGGGCCCATGCCCACAGGTGAGATCGAGGAACGGCAGGTCAATCTGCTCAAGCAGGTCGGCGACTGGATTACGCCCAGATCAGAGGCTGTATACGGCACTCGCGGCGGTCCGTTCAAGGTTGGCAAGTGGGGTGGTTCCACACACCGCGGCAACACTATCTATGTCTTCGCAAAAGAATGGAGTGGCGACGGTCTGGCCCTAGGGGTCATCGCACAGAAGATCACCGCCGCAAAGAAACTTACAGACGGCACTGCTGTTGAGTTCAAACAGAGCGAAGCCGGCATCGACCTGACATTGGCCGCCGACAAACGTGAACCGGTTTACACGGTCATTGCCCTGACACTCGACAAGCCGGTAGAGGCAGGTACCGTGGTCGAGGGCAAACGGCCGCAGCCGGCGAAATAGTGCTTACGTTATGGTTTCGGACCTTCCGGTTTCTCGGGCGGGGCTTCATTGTCGCTCTGGATCAGCCATTTCAGTGCCTTGAACTGAACTGATGCCGGCGGAAGCTGGTGTCCGCCCTCGAACGCATACGTATTGACTATACAGTTGCGTTTCTCGAGGGCGGCTGAATCCGATTTCAGCCATATATTCGCCGCATCGTTGTGCCCGTTTACCATAACAACCCGCATTCCTTCCCGATATGGCAGGTTGTAGTACTTCGGTCCGCCCAACCATCCGCCGTTGGCAAAGATACCTGCCCATGGACGATCCACCGACGCAGAATATTGATAGGCCCGCATGGCGCCGCCTGAACTGCCGCCCATGTAGAGCCGGCTTGAATCATGAGGCACGGTCCTCTCGAGTGTCGGCAACCACTCTTCGAAACTGTGGAACATGATGTCATCCTTCTCGTTTGACACTGCCCCTGTATTCCGGAAGGAATCGCTGCAGACCACAATAAGATCGAGTGCTTCTGCCGCATCAATATAGCGCTTTACGTATCTGGCACCTTTTCCGCTGCAGTCAAAAAGAATCATCATGGGTAATTTCTTTGTCTGCCGGTACCTGCCAGGGGTATAAACGTAGAAATCATTCGTGCTTTTCCCCCTGTATTGGTAGTGATTGAACTCACCCTTTACAGTCTTGAGCATCTCATCAAGGTCTTCTGAGACCTCAGCCCACTCATACAGCCATGCCGCATCTATGGCAGAGAAGTCCTTAATCGAGTAGGTCTTCTTCTCTACGTCATTGAAAAGCAGAACGGCGACATCGTTCGAGATGCTGTAGCTGACCAGCTCAGCATGAAACGTCGTGCCTGTCGCAAGAGTCCAATAACGCGAATCCGTATTGCACAAAGCCGGAGCAGCAGTGATCAGGAACAGCACAACCCCCGCGCACACCTTCTCTCGAACGATGTTCATCAGGTAGCCCTCCCTGCTCTTCAATCTTCAATACTCTACTGCTGCTTGATCGTTATCAGACCAATTCCCCGCCCATTGTCACCGCAGGCCCAATAATAGAGATAAACGCGTCGAAATCGTTATGTCTTGGAGATTACACGCTAAAACAGATTACGACGAGGATTAATTGGGAGATGACGGAACGTCTCTTCGTAGCCGCGAGCGTAAGCTCGTGGATGTGACTGGTCCGAATCCGGAGAAGACCTTGCCACGGGGCAACTAGGCCGTGAACTTTGTCGTTAACTACTTCGGATAACTACTGCGTAATCTTTGTCGTTAACTACATTTGGACGAGCATAGTTAACGACAAAGATTACGGGATAGTTAGGCGAGAGAGTAGTTAACGACAA
>JBAXMA010000433.1:0-3005 GCA_037134535.1 bacterium | reverse complement strand
GTGGTCAATCCGTTTGGTTATGCCCGGCAGTACGTCAAGGACGTCGGCGGCTCGAAGCGTGCCGCATTTTTCTTCCCCCATCGTAACGAGACAGGCTACTGGTGGCAGGGCGAAAACTCCCGCCTCGGCTCCATGGCGACGGCCGCACTGCTTGGCAGCAGAGTTGCGCCGGTCGATCAGGCTGCAAAACTGCGATCATATGCCAGAAATCAGATCAACTGGGTACTCGGAATGAATCCCCACGACATGTGCATGCTGCAGGGCAGAGGCCGGAACAATCCGGCGGACTACGAAGTCTCTGGTGGTGCTCCGAGCCCGATGGGCGGTATCTGCAATGGATTCACTTCCGGCGTCGAGGATGAGAATGATATCGCATTCCAACCGGAACCTTACGGCGGTCGAGGCGACTGGAGCTGGCGATGGAAGGAGCAGTGGATCACTCAAGCCACCTGGTTCGTACTGGCTCTTACGGCAGAAGCGGCGGTACACGACGACCAGAGAGGTTAGAACTCAAACTCGGGACTTAAGTTCGCCCTGTATTTCTTCTTCCTGTTCCCTTTTGATTGGCGATTTAGCCGATCGCCTTCGCGCTCGAGACTGGCGAGAGTGGCAGCAATAGACTTAAGCTGCCACTCGGCGTCTTTACATGCGTTTTCCAGGTCGTACCGGATCTGGCTGACGAACCGGCGATCACGTACCCGGTTCTCATAATCCCACGCGGGATCGATCTTCGCCTTCCGAATCTCGCCATCGATTGCGCGGAGAGTCTTTTTGAATTGAAGAGTAAGACGCCTGATCAAGGATACCGGGGTGTAGTCGCCTATTCCGGCTTCCCCGCCATCGCAACGGGCGAGAATGCCATACAATGTATTGATATCACGCGAGCGATAGGCTTGCTGAGTCTCATGCCAAAGGTTCTTCTGTCCCTCATTCATATGGCCGTGATGATCCGGATGAAGCCTGCGAACAATCGTGCGATATAGTTCTTTGGCCGACTTCTGATCAGGCGACTCAGAATGCGGACCTTTCTGACCTTCCGGCCGGAGCGGCGGTTTTCCGGTCATCCTCTCAAACATCTCAGCGAAAGCTTCCCACGCACCATCGGGCCCATCGAAGTCAGAATCAGCTAACGGGTCATCGTCATGTGTATCATCGCCTCTGCCGTTCTTTCGAGCCTCCTCCGCCATTCGCCGGTCTTCTTCCTCTGCCTCACGCGGATGGGCCTGTCTGTAGAGCGCCTTACGATACGCAGCAGCCGGTGAAAGATCGTAGATGGTGGCTAATTCCTCAATCTCAACAATCATATCCCTCTTCTCGTCCAGCTGGATAATCAGCTCACGTTGCCGGGCAAGAACTTCTCCGAATGTTTTATGGACCCAAACTCGAAAGCCGGGGACGTCACGTTCATGAAAGCGTTTCAGTTGTTTCTTGAGGCGATCAACTTTCAGCTCGGCCTGACGATAGTCTTTAAGCTCTTTCTTCCGGATTGTATCCGTGTTCAGTTTGATAACATCTGTGCGCTTGCTCCGGATGGAACGCGCCGCCACGGCTGATCGCTCCAGTGGCCTTGCGTGTCTTTCAGCTGCTCTGCGAGCTGCACTTCTTGTCATGGCGTGGCCACTCCCACATCAACTTCCTGATGCTTAGACACTTCATGTGGCGGATCGTACAACCCCCGGGATGATCGCGACAAGCTTTTCCAGTTCCCACCAGTGGCCCTGCACAACCTATGAGCAAATCGTTCTATGGATTACTCCCTCCTATCGTGTTTGCGTTCCGGTTTAGATTCTGGCACCTTGATCCCAATAGATTGATTGTACATTGAAATGTTCATTGTGCAATTCCACGAAGGAACAGTCTGATGATTGAACGTTTTTCGCTGAAGACAGCAAGTCTTGTTCTGGGCTGCATGCTCTGCTTTGCGACTTCTGTCAGCGCTACTGATCCAATCCGCGCAAGGCTGTGCCGCCTCGCCATTCAACTCAACGACGGTTCCTGTGTAATCGGCTCCTGCAATGAACAGACACTGCCTTTCCATACTTCTTTTGCCAAACTGGACATTGCCTTAAGAAATCTTCTAACACTCAAGCCCCTCGAGGACAAAGCAACCGTCCAAATGGAACTGGCGAATGGAGACACTTTGACCGCTGTACCGGATTTTGTGTCGATTTCACTTCAAACTCTATTTGGACCCATAACTATCAAGATGAGTCTTGTCACACAAATAGAATCCTTCGCGGGTGGGGTAATCAGAGATAATCTCGTTGCAGAGTATCTTTTTAGCGGAAACGCCAGGGACACGTCCCGCAACGGATGCCACGGCACCGTGCATGATGCAACCCTGACAGAGGACCGGTTCGGGCAAAAGGACAGCGCTTACCTTTTCAGCGGCGATGGACAATGGATCGACGTCAAGGAAAGCGTACTTACCAATTCCATGAAGGCCCTGACCATCTCGCTGTGGGCCAGACCGGATGCAGCGCCAGACGACTTCGACATGGTGCTGATATCCAAGCAACCTGCCGGTTTCTGCTCAATCAATCCCAGTCCCACTACGGACAATCACAGCGGGCTCTTTGATTTCAGACTCGGTCGCGGAATCCTGCATTTCAGTTCGCAGATCAGTTCCGGTCAGTCCAGCGAGGGCCTTTCCGCAGAATTCAAATCCTTCGAATTAAGTCGCTGGTTCCACTTTGCCGTCATCGCAAACAGCGTCACCCGACACATCGACTTCTACGTGAACGGGGAACTCGTAGGATCCAGGACGGCGAATCAGGCACTGATGACTTTTCCTGCCCTCGAACCCCTGAGGGTCGGGTGTCGCAAAGACTCTCCGTACAGGAAGTCTTATTTCAAAGGCGCTCTCGACGACATCATCATTTTCGATCGCGCACTCAGGCCCGAGGAAATAAGGCGGTTATACAGGGCAGAGCCGTAATACAGCAGACAGGAGATGGTATGAGTATGACTCGTCGCAATTTTCTGAAATGTGCAGGTTTTGGAGC
>JBAXMA010000432.1:0-3006 GCA_037134535.1 bacterium | reverse complement strand
GTGCAGCACTTGTCCGAATACGATTAATGAGATGCTTTGCATGAGTCACCGGCAGTTGCTGCGCCTATTCCCGGTGTGGCCGAAGAACAAGGATGCACGGTTCATAAACATCCGGGCCCAGGGCGCATTCCTCGTGTCCAGCACGCTTAAGGGTGGGGTGGTGAAATTCGCGCGCATCATCAGCGAGAAGGGAAGAAACTGCACGCTTGTGAATCCGTGGCCAGGCAAAGCCGTTGATGTCTATCGCGATAGCAAAAAGGTTGAGACTCTTAAGGGCGATCGGTTTGTGATGAAGACTGAGGTCGGCGGAGTGTATATGCTCGGGCCGGAAGGCTCGGCAGAGCCGAAGATGGATTGACGAGGCTTGAGGCTTGCTGGCTCTTGCAGGAGAAAAGCCGGAGGTAACTGTTCTTCTCCCGAGCGCTGAAACTTGAATACTTAACACCACAAATAGGAGATAATATGAGAGCAGCGAAAAGCATCTGGTATGTTTCGTTTCTGTGTCTGTTAATGGCAGGCCAGGTCTGGAGCACCGAGCCGGACAAGCGCCTGATGGTTGAGGCTGAGCGGATCATCAAGTACAAGCTTGATATGGAAGCTGCCCCGAAGGGCGTACCCTCACGAAACGTCGTCGATGCTCCGCTGCTTGGCAACGGGGTACTGGGAGCTGTGATCACCGCACAACCCGACTCATGGCCCTTGAAGTTCTGGGTCATGAAGAGCAACTTCTGTAAGCTGCGGCATGACCACCGCAAGGGTGGCCCTCGGCCTTTCGGAGGACTGGACATCGATATACCGGCCATGAAGGGCAGTTCATGGCGCTCCGAGCAGGATATCTTTCCGGCAATCACGACTTGCCGCTTCAACAGGGGTGGAACCAATGTAGTCGCACGCACCTTCATCGCTGCTACAGACGACATCCTGATCATCGAACTCACTTCTGAAGGCGCCGCAGTGGACGTTAACACCAGGCTTTGGCCAGTGGCCGGGCGAGGCTCCAAGGAGCAGATCGGGCGGAGGGACGGAATTCAGTGGGCTACGAAAGCATTCGTGTCTGGTCCTGAAGGCGGCACGCATCCAGCCGAGATCCCGACGCTGGCCGGTTGCGCCCTGACTGTTATGGGCGCAAAGGATGCGGCATTCGGAGTGCTTCCAGGCCAGACTGCTACAGGCATGGTTTTTAAGCTTCAGCCCGGGAAGACTGTTACCATAGCACTGGCAATGCAGAGTAACTTTGACACAAAGGAGCCACTCGAGGCGGCACTGGCAAAGGTCGCTGGTTTGACGCCTGAGAAATTGAAAGCGCTGGAGGAAGCTCACCGCCAGTGGTGGAGGAGTTACTGGGCGGATTCTCTGATTGAGATCGACGAACCTCAGATTCAGCAGGCTTACTACGCGGCCAACTATGCGCAGGGTAGCGGCATGCGGGATAAAGACTTCCCGTCAGGCCTGTTCGGGCTTTGGATTACGGGTGACGACCCTAATTGGGCCGGTGATTATCACCTCAACTTTGACTACCAGTCGCAGTTCTATAGCCTCTGCAAGAACAACCACATTGAGCAGATGGCCACCTTTGATCAGCCAATCCTGGAATTCATTCCTCGCGGAAAGTTCTATGCTGAGAAAGTACGCGGAATCCGCGGAGTGTACTATCCAGTTGGAATATTTGCCAAGGGAATGGAGACCAGTCGCCAGCCCGGTATCAAAGATGGCGGTGGCGCTGTTGAGAGTGGCGGCGTGTTCCTCGGTCAGAAGAGCAATGCGGCGTACTGTCTGGTGCCTATGGCCATGCGCTGGTACCACACTTACGACACTGATTACGCCAAGAAGGTCTATCCGTTTGTGATCGAGGTGGCCAATTTCTGGGAGGACTACCTGCAGTACGAACCAGTCGATACAAATGGTGTGTCGCTCGTTGCACCGGTCTCGACGAATCCCGCAGCCCCGAAGATCCTGACTATCAATGGTGTGCCTTTTGACAAGATCCCCGTGAGCAGAATTCCCAAAGGGCGCTACGTTATTTCCAGCGATTCTATTCAGGAAAACATTCATACCGGTGGCAGCGGTGACATGAACGGTGTTCTTTCGCTAGGACTGGTTCGTAACGCATTTGAGCTTATCCTGGACATGAGCAAGGAGCTCGGAGTCGATGCCGACCGGCGGGAGAGATGGGAGCACATCCTCAAGAATATGAGTCAGTTTCCAACGTTCGAGAAGGATGGCAAGACAGTGTTCCGCTTCACTGAGAAGGGTACCGAATGGGTCGTGGATAATAGCGTTGGTACCCAGCATATCTTCCCGAGCGGCGGGGTGGGCCTGGACGATACGAGGCTGGCCGAGATCGGCCGGAATACGATCACGGCGAAGAGCCGCTGGAATTGCGACAACGGCGTGAACAGCTTTTACCCGTCAGCGGTTCGTGTTGGATATGATCCTAAGGTATTGCTGGAGAAGCTCGACAACCTGTTCTTTGCGAACAGTGCCAGAACTGACAGCCATCTCCCGAGGGGACTTGAGGACTCCAGTATTGTCCCGGGCACTATTAATGAGATGCTCTGTATGAGTCACCGGCAGGTACTGCGGGTGTTCCCTGTATGGCCCAAGGAAAAGAACGCCAGGTTCTGGAATCTACGGGCCGAAGGGGCATTTCTGGTGAGTAGCGCACTGAAGGGTGGTAAGATCCCGTTTGTAAAGATCATCAGCGAAAAAGGAAGAGATTGCACAATGGTCAACCCATGGGCGGGCAAGTCGGTTGATGTCTACTGCGCCGGCAAGAAGGTGGAGACCCTGAGAGGCGACAGGTTCGTGATGAAGACGACGCCAGGCAGTATATATATGCTTAGTCCAGAGGGATCGGGAGCGCAGAAGGAGTAGTGACTGAGCACCATGAGAAATACTAAATTAAGAATATTCAATCTGATCATTGTCTGTTTTGCAGCGCTGGTAGTGCCCATGAGGAGTCATGCGTGGGAACCCAACTCCATTGATCGCGATCAGGCGATCAAT
>JBAXMA010000431.1:0-3008 GCA_037134535.1 bacterium | reverse complement strand
GTTTGGGACCGAGGCGGCTTCCGGCATAAGCCCTGATTCCAGGCAGTACAGACTTGTCCCCGGTCGCCAGACAGTATTCACTGAGAAATATGCCATTGTATGCATAACCCCAGCAGCGCATGCCCTCCTCGTGCGGCAGCTTCATAATAGCCTCATCAGACGGCATTACTTCATGGGCTTCTTTCTTTACCAGCTCCAGATATGCATCGTTCCCCGATGCCAGAAGGGCTAGCGCTCCGACAGAGAACCGGCCGAATTCCTTCTTTTTGGCGATATATCGGCAGCCTTCCTCAAGAATCTTCTTAGACTTGGGACAATCATAGGGAGCCGTGTCGCTGTAGGAGCCCATAACTCTCAACTTCAGGCTGATGGTCTGTTTCACTCCACGATGCCATACAACCATCTTAAGAATGCCTTTGTTCTCGGCCTTCTCCGCTTCCCCTATTGCCAAACCGAACCTTATGCGGGCATCCCCGGCAAAATCCCTGCCGTCTACACCTAGAATCACATCACCAGCTTCTAGAATTCTGTCTGCCGGCGAACCTTTCTCCACAAGAGTGACGAGGATCTGCCGGCTTAAGTCGGTCAGCCCCGCTTTGCAGTAAATCCAACCCCGCATTCCAGTTGGCCCAAGGTTGTAGGTCTCTGATGTCTCGGGCTTAAAGCCAAGAGTAAGATCAGGAGGAGATGTGCCATCGATGCGTGGTGTGGCAGGCGCTGAGTTGGTCAATTTCCTCAGTGCGTCATTTGTTACCGGAGGCTGCGAAGCAAAGCAACTGCACTTGAATGCCATCATGGCTATCGCCGTCAGAACAGCCGCTTTGCACCCGAGACTACAACGCATACTATATCTCCCTCAGCTTACAGCTTTTAAGTGTTCAATTGAAGCCCGAAACAATATGTTTCTCCCGTGAATTTGTCCACAGCATTAATCCTGTCATTAACCTTGCCTGAACGGGCACACAGATACTAACCTGCGCGCTTTTATGACATCCCGCCTACGGGATTAACCTGCGGCAACAACTGCCGTAACTACGCTGGAGACATGAATGCACACTGATACACTACGAAGCCTTGCCGCAAAGAGAGGCCTGTTGATTGGCACCGCATTCTGCAGCGGAGCGTTCAAACATCATCCGGAATATGGTGACCTGATCGCCCGCGAGTTCAACTGCCTCGTGGCCGAGAACGACATGAAACTTGATGTTCTTCAGCCCGTACGCGGACAATTCGACTTCAGCAGACCCGATGTCATGATGTCATTCGCCCGGAAGCACGACATGAAAGTCCGCGCTGTTCCGCTGGTCTGGCACATCGCCCTCCCTGCCTGGGCTGAGGGCAAGACTTTTTCCCGCAACGAAGCTCTTGATATTCTGCGTGAACACATCTTCACCGTGATGCAATACTACCGCGGACAAGTAATCGCATGGGATGTCGTGAACGAAGCATTGAGTGACAAGGAACCCGGCCTGCGTAAGGAGGGACCATGGTACAATTCAATAGGCACAGACTACGTTGAACAGGCATACCACATGGCTCACGAGGCCGACCCGCAAGCCGTGCTCTTCTATAACGATTACAACATGGACTGCATGAACGACAAGGCGGGTCGCTGCTATATGTGGATCAAAGAACTCCTCGCCCGTGGCGTGCCCATTCATGGCATCGGCCTGCAGTGTCACTTCCAGCTTGAATGGCCCCCGGCCAAGGCGGCACTGTCTGACAATATCAAGCGCTTCAACGACCTTGGTCTCATTGTTCATATGACAGAGCTCGATGTATGGCTGGCCAAGGACGCCAGTGCGGATCACCTTCTGCAGCAGGCAGAAGTGTATTGCGACATCTTCCAGGCAGCTCTGTCCGCTAAAGATTGTCCCGCCATTCTCCTCTGGGGGCTGGCCGATTGCCATTCCTGGATCCCCGGTCAGACCGGCGGCAAGTACGATCACGCCTTGATCTTCGATCGCCAATACCGCCCAAAACCGGCATACGCGGCCATTGCAGCGTTGCTGCGGGGAGATCGCTGATCATAATGAGACAGTCAATCGCAGTTGCAGCATTCAGTCTGCTGATCACAGGGTCGACGCTATTGGCTCTGGACAATCCGGCAGGTAAACCGCAGGCAATCGATCCCCGTCGTACCATCTCACTCGATGGCACGTGGGAAGTTGCCGAAGGCGGTATGGATAAGGCGCCTGACAGGTTCGATCGCAAGATCCCTGTCCCTGGACTGCTGGACATGGCCGCTCCATCGTTCGAAGAGGTCGGTTTCAAAAGCAGTAAGCGTGACGCGTTCTGGTACCGGCGTACGTTCCGAATTGACGGTGCCATACCTGACATCGCGCGGCTGAAAGTCCACAAGGCGATGTTTGGCACACGAGTCGTCCTGAATGGAACTAATCTCGGCGATCATCTGCCAAGTTTTACTCCAGGCTATTTCGATGCGCGCCCCGCCCTCAAAACAGGCGAGAATGAACTGCTCATTCGTGTCGGTGCATTCCGGGAATCAGTCCCCCGCCCCATCCCGGCCGGATGGGATTACGAGAAGGTCAAATTCGTCCCTGGAATCTTCGATTCTGTCGAACTTATCTTATCCGGCACACCGCACATCCTCCGCGTTCAAGCTGTACCGGATATCGACAAGAGTACCGTCACAGTCCACGCATGGATACGGAATGCCGGTGACGCCGCTGCCGCAAGACTCAAGTTCACCGTGCGCGAAACAGTCTCAGGCAAGGTCGCAGGCGAAGGCGAGTGCGAGATAACCACTGCCGGTGAGATCTCAGAGAAAACCGGACAGGTTACTATTCAGATCCGTGACTGCCGCCTCTGGTCGCCAGAAGACCCATTCCTGTACGAGATTGAGACTCGCAGCACCGCCGACTTCATCAAGACCCGATTTGGAATGAGAACATTCCGCCTCGATCGCCAGACTGGGCGCGCCATCCTCAATGGCAAACCATACTTCATGCGCGGAAGTAATATTACCCTTTACCGCTTCTCCGAAG
>JBAXMA010000430.1:0-3018 GCA_037134535.1 bacterium | reverse complement strand
GTTTGATTGATGCTGCAGACATGTAGGAAGGCAGCTTGCTGCCGATGCGGATGGGGGGCCCGAAGATCTGTCGATAACTCTTGAAAGGCCTGAAATCTTGATGCAGAGTTGATTCGGCTTAAAGCAACTCGACAACGACCACGACAAGAAGGAGGCCTGTGAATTACTCTATTCGTCTATTCATGACTGCTTTAATTGCTTTTCCACTACTGACTCTTGACACTGCTTTCGCCACTGATGCGCCCACCATGGAGGTCAATGGTCTCCGCTGTGAGTATCTCGTCAATCCACATGGAATTGATGTGCGGTTGCCCAGGCTGAGCTGGGAGATGGAGGTCGGAGAGCAAAAGGCCGCCAAGGCTACGGATGCCAGGGCGGCGAGAGGGTGGAAACAGACGTCATACCGGGTAGTCGTGGCATCGAGCACTGATCTGCTATCAAAGGACAAGGGCGATATCTGGGACACCGGTGATGTTGCGACAGGCAAGTCGGCTCAAGTTGTCTACGGAGGTCGGGCGCTGAAATCCGGTGACCACTGTTTTTGGAAGGTTCGGGTCAAGGATGGCGGCGGACAGGTCTCGAAGTGGAGTTCGACCGCCATGTGGAGCATGGGCCTCCTTGAGCCGGGCGACTGGAAGGCGCTTTGGATCGGTTGCGAGATCGATCGGAGAAAGGTACCCGACCAGACATTTCTGCCCGCTCAGTACTTCCGTAAGGAGTTCGCAACTAAGGGAAACATTCGCCGTGCTACACTCCGTGCCAGTGCAGCCGGTATCATGGAGATGTCGCTCAATGGCAAACGGGTCGGAAATGACTTCTTTATGCCGGGCTGGACAGAGTACGCCAAGCGGTTCTACTACAAGAGTTATGATGTTACGGATCTGATCAAAGCAGGCGGCAACTGTCTTGGTGCGATTATTGGTGACGGCTGGTACGGTCTTCACCATGGTGGCCGCGGGAGACTCCGGCTCAAGGCACAGCTCGAGATTGACTACGCAGATGGTAGCAATGAAGTGGTTCCTACCGATAACTCCTGGAAAACGACTTTTACCGGGCCCATCCTTATGTCCGACTTCTACCAGGGCGAAAGCTATGACGCCCGCCTCGAGATTCCCGGCTGGAACGAGCCTGGTTTTGATGCCAGGGGCTGGGCGCTGGCCATCGACAATCAGAAGCCGGCCGGCTTGTGGAAGGACGTGGCTGACGTTATACGCAAGGAGATAAAGGGTGACGTTCTCTCGTTGAAGGTTTCGAATGATCTCTTTGGTGATCCGGCTTTCATGATCGCGAAAGCGTTGAAGATTGAATACGAAGTTGGCGGGCAGAAAGAGGTCAGGACGATTCCTGAAGCCGGCATGCTGGAGGTCAAGGCTTCTGCCGGTGGAAAGATCGAGATTGTAAAGGCGAGCTATGGCGCGGACGGTGCGGCCGGGCTTGATCTGGATAAGGCAGCATTGCACGCCTATCCAGGGGAACCCGTGAGAAAGGTGATGGAGATCAAGCCGGTATCGATCAAGGAGATCAGGCCCGGCGTGTGGATCTACAACATGGGCCAGAACTTCTCCGGTTGGGTTCGATTGAAGGTGAGCGGTCAGGCCGGTACGAGCGTTGTGTTGAAGTTCGTTGAGATGCTGAATCCGGACGGTACGATCTACACAGCGAACCTGCGCGGTGCACGCTGTACGGACAAGTATATCCTGAAGGGTGGGGGCGATGAGACCTGGGAGCCGAGATTCACCTTCCACGGTTTCCAGTACGTCGAACTGACAGGCTATCCGGGAACGCCCACGCTGGACACAATTACCGGTGTCGTCATCCAGTCTGATTCACGGATGACCAGCACATTTGAGTGCTCTAACCCGATGTTGAACAAGCTGTTCAGCAATATCGTTTTTGGTCAGCGTTCGAACTACCTCGAGGTACCTACGGACTGTCCTCAGCGCGATGAGCGACTTGGCTGGACAGGCGATGCTCAGGCGTTTATCGGCACAGGTGCCTACAACCAGGACGTAGCGGCCTTCTTTACGAGCTGGTTGATTACACTTGGCGATTCGCAGCGAGGTGATGGCGGTTACACCGAGTATTCACCCAAGGGCGGCGGAACTTCGCCCGGATGGAGCGATGCCGGGGTCATATGTCCGTGGACAATATGGCGTATGTACGGGGACATTCGTGTCATAGAGCGTCAATATGACGGTATGGCAAGGTGGATCGACCACTGCGAAAAGAACTCCAGGGATCTCCTGAGGCCCGGACAGGGCTTCGGCGACTGGCTCAACGTGGGTGCCAATATGCCCAAGGATGTCATAGCTACAGCATATTTCGGGTATAGCACAAAGCTCATGGCGGAAATGGCTGGTGCGATCGGGAAGAAAGATGACGCCGTCAGGTATACTGCCCTGTTTGAGAGGATCAAGGCGGCATTCAACAAGGCGTATGTGGGCGAGGATGGCAGAATTAGGGGCGATACCCAGACGACCTACCTGATGGCTATAGGATTCGACTTGCTGCCAGCGGAGAAGCGGCCGGCAGCTGAGAAACGCCTGATTGAGCTGATAGATGACAGAAAGGGGCATATTTCCACGGGGTTCCTGGGTGTGAACCTGGTACTGCCCATTCTGACGGGCATAGGGAAGCTGGACATCGCATACATGCTGCTCCAGAACGACACCTATCCGTCGTGGGGCTATTCGGTGAAGCAAGGTGCCACGACAATCTGGGAGCGTTGGGACGGGTGGACGGAGGATCGCGGCTTCCAGAAACCGTCAATGAACTCCTTCAATCACTATGCCTATGGTTCATGCGGTCAGTGGATGTTCTCGACCATGGCCGGCATCGACACAGAGGGACCGGGGTTTGAGAAGATTGTGATCCGCCCGCGACCGGGCGGGCAGATTAAGTATTGTCAGGCGAGTTATGATTCCATCCACGGCCGGGTCGCTACCCGTTGGGATGTCGACGGCAAGGAGCTGCGTCTTAAGGTCACGATCCCAGCTAATACAACGGCCACTATCTGGG
>JBAXMA010000429.1:0-3028 GCA_037134535.1 bacterium | reverse complement strand
TAATCGTTGTCGATTAATTTTACGAACTGTCCCGTAAACTTTGTCGTTAACTACTCCCCCGCCTAACTATCCCGTAAACTTTGTCGTTAACTATGTTCGTCCAAAGGTAGTTAACGACAAAGATTACGCTGTAGTTATCCGATTCCCTGATCAGGACCTTGGTTCTGACTGTCATGCTGAATTCTGATTGACCACAGGTCGCAAAGTCACAAAGTCACAAAGTCGCAAAGAAGAGATTGAATGGTTAGTATATCTTCTTCTTGACGTATAGTACCATCTATGGTGCACTTAATAGTACTACAAGGAGATTACTGATGAGCACTGTTACAGCGGCAGAAGTCAAGCGGAAGGGCGTCTCGGCTTTCGGGACTGCGCTGGAAGCGACCGGTGAGGCCATTATTACCGTGCGTGGAAAAGGGCGCTATGTGGTTATGACGACTGACAAGTACGGAAAACTGAGGGAATCGGAGCTTGCTGAAGCGGTGCGGGAGGCACGTGCCGACTACAAGGCTGGTCGTGTTGCAGATGATACCATCAAAGGCCACATGCGACGGCTGCGCAATGAAGTATAAACTCGTCTTTACGCACAGTTACTCGAGACGAGCCGCCAGGTTCTTGCGCAAGCATCCGGATCTGCTCAGGCAGTATGAGAAAACCTTGGAACTGCTCGAGCTGAACCCGTTTCATCCCTCACTGCGTCTTCACAAGCTCAAGGGATCGCTCAGTGACTTGCATTCAGCGTCAATCAACATTACTTACCGTATTACGCTGGAGTTGTGGATCAATGATGCGACCATTCTGCCCCTAGATATTGGATCTCACGACGAAGTGTACTGATTCGATAAGTAGTAACGTCCACTCGTGATCGTCGACACGCTTTTTCTCCGACAACCCCCGCGGCCCGCCCATGCACATCCACGAGCTTACGCTCGCGGCTACGAAGAGACGCAGCGTCCTCTCCCCAATTAATCGTCGTCGTAATCCTTGTCGTAATCGTTGTCGATTAATTGTCCCTCCTCTGTACCTGTTCAGCAATCGCAGACAATGAAGAGCACCCGGATCGACAATGATTACGTCAAAGATTACGACAATATTAGTGGAACCGCCTCTTTGTGTCCTCGTGGCTCTTTCCTCTTAATCCACAGGATCATAAAGTTGACTTGAGCGCTCACTGATGGCAGTATCCGCACTCTTTTACCGGACCTTGAAGCCAAGAAATAAGGAGATATAATATGACGGAAGTTTCCAGTCTGCAGAAACTGCGGTATGCGTATCAGCCTAAGCTCCCGGCTTTGTTTGTGAAAGCGGGATTGAAAGTAAAGGCCGTGGAAGGCGGCGCCACCTCATCCGTTGGTCAGCCGGATACAATTCGTCCGCTGTTTCCCAATACCTTCGGCAGGCCGATTGTGACCTTTCAGTCAGACGCCAGTTCAGATGCCAGACCGTTGAAGGTCGGTGTTCTGCTTTCCGGCGGTCAGGCACCGGGCGGACACAACATAATCTCAGGGCTGTTTGATGCCCTCCGCAAACATCACCATGAAAGCAAGCTCTTTGGTTTTGAAAACGGCCCCGGCGGACTTGTGAAAAACAAGTATCGCGAGATTGATGCCGCATTCGTTGATCGCTATCGCAATACCGGCGGGTTTGACATCATTGGCTCCGATCGCACGAAGCTTGAGAGCGAGGAAAAGCATATAATTCCGGCCATAAAGAACTGCGAGGCTCTTGGTTTGAACGCGCTGGTGATCGTGGGCGGCGACGATTCCAATACTAATGGCGGCATGCTTGCCGAATACCTGCTTGCCAGAAAGAATCCGCTACTTGTCATCGGATGTCCCAAGACCATTGATGGCGACTTGAAGAATGAACATGTCGAGACATCGTTCGGTTTTGATACGGCCAGCAAGCTTTACAGTGAGCTCATCGGCAACATAGCCACCGATGTGAATTCGGCCAAGAAGTATTGGCACTTCATCCGGCTCATGGGCCGGTCCGCATCACATATCACGCTCGAGTGCGCCCTGCAGACACACGCCAATATCGCAATTATCTCCGAGGAAGTTGAAGCCAGGAAGCAGACACTCAAGGCCCTCGTGGAAGAGATTGCCGGAGTGGTGGCTGAAAACGCTGCGCGCGGCCGCAATTTCGGCGTTGCGCTGATTCCGGAAGGGCTGCTTGAGTTCATTCCTGAGATGAAAGTGATGGTACACGAACTGAACGAGATCCTTGCCAAAGAGGGTAAGAGTTTCAATGAACTCGGATCTGATGTTGAGCGTGTCGAGTTCATATACGGCAGGCTCACGCCAGCATCGGCGCAGGCGGTGAAATCGTTGCCCATGACTCTGCAGCTCCAGTTGTTGACGGAGCGCGACAAAGCCGGCAACGTGCCGTTCTCCAAGATCGAGACCGAGAAACTGCTCATCGACATGGTGGCTGCACGTTTGAAGGAAATGAAGGCTGGCGGGTTGTTCAAGGGCGAGTTCAGTGCCCAGAATCACTTCCTCGGTTACGAAGGCCGCTGCTCACCGCCGTCGAATTTCGACGCGGACTACTGCTACAGCCTTGGCTTTACTGCCGCCGCGCTTGCCGCCGCAGGCAAGACTGGTTACATGGCCGTGGTACGCAACCTCTCGAAGGCGCACGACCAATGGCAGCCGGGCGGGATTCCTCTGACTATGATGATGAACATCGAACGGCGCAAGGGCAAGGACATGCCTGTTATCCGCAAGAGCCTGGTTGAACTGGATAGCGCTCCGTTCAAGGAGTTTGCAGCCAAACGCGATGCGTGGAAGTACACAAGCGAATACCTCTGCCCAGGCCCGATTCAGTTCTTCGGACCGTCAGAAGTATGCGACGCGATCACAAAGACCATGGCATTGGAATCCGCGCGGTCATAGTGTGGATCGGTCGCGCAGCCTCTTGTAGCAGCGGACGTAAGTCCGTGGCTCTTTCTGGCCCTGCGGCCCGCCCATGCACATCCACGAGCTTACGCTCGCGGCTGCGAGGAGCCTTCAGTCATCTCCTGATT
>JBAXMA010000428.1:0-3033 GCA_037134535.1 bacterium | reverse complement strand
CGAGATATGCATGCGGTTCAAGAGTTGTGCCTGCCGGGAATGCGAATCCCACCCCCTCCAGTTGCGCGCCACCGAGCGACGCGGCGGTAGCGGCGGGATTATACAACTCGACATACTCCAGGGTGGCCTCATTGGTGTCGGCAGGGTGGTACATGATTTCGTTCACGATCACATCAACTGGCGGAGTTCCCGCAGCAACCCAGAACCAACGGGGCACCGTTGTGCCTGCGCATCGCGTGCGGAAACCCAGTGTTGCACCCTGGCCAGGAGTGAGCGGAGGATTCAACAGGGTGCAGGCAGTATTGCTGGAACCGCCATTCGCTCCCGAGGCAACGAGATGCATCACGCCATTACCGTTCTCCTCCTGTAGCTCTTCGCGAAAAGTTCCGGAGTGATTTCCGGTAACACTCCACCCTCCGAAGGATGTTGCAAAATCACCGTTGACCGCATGCTGTACCTGCGAGCTCTGGTCTTTGAGAGTAAAATCATCAAATAAGGCTTCTCCCGCCGAATTGAGATAGATGTAAACAAGATTGGAGTGCGTAGCCAGATCTGAGTATGTGTACGTTGTCCATGCTTCCGTTGGCTGAACATTAGTCAGTAGCCCGCCGCCCGACATCCTCACCGTTAGCAAAGGAGACGGGAGGAAAGATCCTGTTTCAGCGGGCAGCGCCCAACTCTGTCCATCAGGTGAGGATGCCTCGAATCGATAGTACAGCCAGGACCCAACTGCCGGACTGTTGACGATGGTTGAATAGACCAGATCGCCGGCAACTCTATCGCCGTTCACTCCATCGTCGTGCATCAGGAGGGCTGTCTCCGTGCCGTCGATCATGGTTCTGAAAAGTACTTGCGTCGGCATCGCTGCCGCCACGATGGATACTGTGGCAGTGAATATGGATCCTGGAACAGGCGACATCGGCCACAGTGTCTGATTGACGAAACCGCCCGGAGGCGCGCGCCCTGGAGAGCCGCCCGGAGGTCCGGCAAACCAGTTTGATACTTTGTTGCCGAATGCGGCCGGATCTAGACGCTCCAGAGAGGGACCTTGCCCGTCCGGCGCCGTGGGCCAAGGTGCCTTACCATCATAATCAATGCCTTCAATCACGACAAATGGAACTAAATTGGTCTCAGGATGCGTTGGCGCCTCCAACTGGACGCATTCACCTGCGTTGTCCAGTCGTCCGCTCCATGATCCATACACTGGCATGTCTACTGAAAGACCGTACAGGGCCCTGAATGCCGGCAGATTAGTGGCTCCTGTCACTACGATTCGGCCACCCGGCGGCATGGTTACATTGGTTGGAAACACAAAACTCATGGCCGAGGTGAGACGCCACGTGTTCGTGGGAAATTCAGGATCAAAAAGCGGCACAGTAAACGAGGCGATGTTCAACAGTTCGACGTACTCTGCCTGCGGATCGTCGGTTGGCGGGTGGTACATGATCTCGCTGACGACAACTGGCCCGATACGTGGTAGTCCGTTTGATCCGCCCAGCGTACGTTGTGCCATGGCAGTAAAATTCCCTGTTCCGTCGGGATATCTTCCGAAAGACATGCCGTTGCTCGACACCCCGAATACCGCGAAATCCACGGCGCGAGTGACGTTGCTTCGCAAGTCAGCCGCGGTCAGGTAGACAGAATCGCCCAACTCACTGAGAAGAAATGGGGTAGTCAACGGATCATTCGTCTTGCCGTACTGGCTCTGACGAAATACTGCATAGCCGCCAGCTTGCAGCACTGCATTGGTGATGCGGTATTTCTTAGGCACGGCAGGGTCGTCACTCAGGTACCACCCTCTGATATTGACAGCGTTGGTCGTTACGTTATGGAGTTCGACGGTATCCTCAAGAGGCGGGTCGGTATGGGCGAGGATTTCATTGATCACGACGTCGCGAACAGCGGGAAGTCCGGCTCGACCCGGACTTCCCTTGAATTCGTCGCTCGCCCGCCAGGTCAACGGATCGTCGGGGTTTCCCGCAGCAGCATAGAGTACCAGCGATGCACCGTGTCCGTCTGCCGCCTGCGGCCACTTGGGCCCGTCTCCATAGTTTACGGAGAAAAGATCCTCAGCTGCCGCGTTCTTCAATTTCAACGTATCGCCATTGTTGGCAAGTTTCCCTATGTAGCTGCCCAGGACATTCGTAACTCCCGGGTAGCGGTTGGTAAACGCAGACAGGTTCCTGACCACAACAAGGTATGATCCGGGGTTCAGCGTCCTGCCTGGGGGAAAGCTGAAATTTACGCCATTGGTCAGGTAGACTCCGGTGAGACTGATTGATGCTGCCGAGGGATTATATATTTCAATATATTCATATTCATCACCATCAATTGGTGCATTGGTGGCAGCCACCGGATTGTACATGATCTCGCTGATCAGGATGCTTCCACCGGCGTGCAATTGCTGCGGTGCAAGCACGATTGCGGCGAAAAGACACAATGCTGCTAAGCGAAACATCGTTTTCATCACTGCCTGCGCGTCACCGGCCTGATCCGATTGTAGTGTGACGTCTCTAAAGCGATTATATGAAACCACACAACTCATGGTGCCCTTGCAATAAGAATTACGCAAAGGGTTTGGGCTGCTTCATTCCTGAGTCCCCTCTGCGGTTTGCGAACCAAACCGGCCTATACATCAGACTTGAGCACTCAATACTCATTCGTTTGTAACGCTGCAAATTGCGACAGTCAAAGTAATTTCAAAACAATTTCAGTCCGTGTATTACATTATCATGAGCATCAACCATGCCACCAAATTATCCGTACTGCTACGCGCCCCCGTCCGTAGTCACCAACAACGCTTCTACACTGTTCCGTTGACTCAGACTTTCTGATCGTATATCTTGAAATCCGTTTGCATTGCGTCTAGCCTTCAGCGTTTGTTGTTCGAGACAAAGCCGTGTTGTCACAAAAGTGTCATAAACGTCAATGGCAAGAGTAGACGAAGTGCAGATTAGTCAATGTTAGCAGTGCTTGGTGGGGTGGCAGAGCCTGGTTGCCACGTCGCCCGCAAAGCGGGCAAGTGGTCGCTTG
>JBAXMA010000427.1:0-3033 GCA_037134535.1 bacterium | reverse complement strand
CATCAGTACACTGGCTGGTGTGCCCAGTATCGTGTTCGGTATGTTCGGGGTAGCCTTTTTTATGACCACGTTACACATGCCCAAGAGCGTGTTGGTGGGTTCTGTGACGCTGGCCCTGCTGATCCTGCCAACGGTGATCCGCGCGTCAGAGGAGGCTATCCGGGCGGTTCCTCGAACCTACAAGGAGGCAGCATTGAGCCTCGGCGCGGGACGGTGGCGCACGGTCTGCACCATCATCCTGCCGGCGGCGCTGCCGGGAATACTTACGGGCACAGTGATCAGCATGGGCCGCGCGGCAGGCGAGACAGCCCCGATCATCTTCACGGCGGCATGCAGTGTTGGAAAACCTCTGGCCATCTGGGAGACGCTGAACCATCCAACGCCGGCCCTTTCCTGGAACATATACAATCTTGCGACTGAGCATGAGGCGGTTGATGAGATTCGCCATGTCCAGTACGGGATGGTGCTTGTTCTGGTGAGTCTTGTTCTGGTGCTGAATCTGGTCGCGATCATCCTGCGAGCACGCGTATCAAAGCGATTGAGGGTATAAAAAGGAGTGGAGCTTATGAATGGTCAGGAAGTTGTGCTCGATTTGTGGAGAAGCCTGGAGGCGGAACCCGAGGAGATGCTGATAGAGGTTGACCAGGCCGCCCGGCAGGCTGAGCAGGCTATAGACAGTTCAGTTGCTGCAGCTGACTTGGAAATGACACGCAGTCATGTGCAGGCAGAAGGATTCTCAGTCTTCTACGGCAGTAACATGGCGGTTAAGAAAGTGGGACTCGATATTCCGATCGGCAAGGTTACTGCCGTCATTGGCCCGAGTGGATGCGGCAAGAGCACATTTCTGCGTGCCATTAACCGCATGAATGATCTGGTCCCGGGCTGCCGGACGGAAGGTAAGCTCATGCTCGATGGACAGGACCTGTATGCCGCGAACATAGACGTTGTAACGCTGCGCAGACGGGTCGGAATGGTATTCCAGAAGCCGAATCCGTTCCCGAAGTCCGTCTTTGACAACGTTGCATATGGCCCGCGGCTGCACGGCAGTCTCAATAGAAGCGAACTGGCGGAAACCGTAGAACGCAGTCTGATCAGCGCAGCCCTGTGGGATGAAGTGAAGGACAGGCTGCGTGAGAACGCGTTGGGACTGTCCGGTGGCCAGCAGCAGCGACTGTGTATTGCCAGGGCTCTGGCCGTGGACCCGGAAGTGCTACTGATGGATGAACCAACGTCGGCGCTGGATCCGAGGGCTACGCTGCGAATCGAGGACCTCATTGACGAATTGAGCGGTAAATACACCATAATCATTGTGACGCATAACATGCAGCAGGCGGCCCGTGTCTCTGATTTTACGGCCTTCATGTTCGAGGGGGTGCTGATCGAGTTCGGGGCGACACAGCAATTATTCACGAAGCCTGGTCAGAAACAGACTGAGGATTACATCACCGGACGATTCGGATAGGGGGTGACTATGCACGAGGTTGTGACACAGAAAAACGTACTTATCGTAGAGGATGAGCAGGACATTATAGACATCGTCAGGTTCAGTCTGATGCGTGCAGGCTTTACGGTGAGACAGGCAACGACCGGTCTGGATGCGTTTGCCGAAGTGGCAATTCAGTTGCCTGACGTTGTGATACTCGATCGCATGCTTCCTGGAATGGATGGCATTGAGATCTGCCGGAGATTGAGGAATAACCCCGAAACATCGCTGTTGCCGATAGTGATGCTTACGGCCAGAAGTAGTGATGAGGATGTTATAGACGGCCTGGAAGCAGGCGCAGATGATTATCTGACGAAACCATTCAATCCGATTGTCCTGGCGGAGAGACTGAAAGCAATATTGAGGCGAATAACGCGGGATGATCTTGCAACGGAACTGGCCGGAAGAGAGGACTGTCCCGGAAAGCCGGTCACAGTGTGCAGCTCTTGCAGGCGGATCCAAGACCCGAATGGTTGCTGGCACAGCATGGAGAGCTTCTTCAATAAATGGCACGAGTTTGGTTTCACGAATGGTATTTGCCGCGACTGCAACAATAATACGGTTGAGCCGGCATTGAATATTCCAGCAATGCTCCAACCTGGCCTCAAACCGCAGACAGGCATAGAAGTTACCAAAGAGAGATAGACAAAATGAGAGTTCACCTGCAGAGAGATATTGAAAGGCTTAAGAGACAGATCCTGGCGTTGAGCGCTGAGGTTGAAAACGACGTCAGAACGGCGGTACGTGCCGTTGAAGAACGGGATGAAGACCTTGCCAGGCTGGTTCTGGCGCGGGAGTCGCTGGTTGATAGAGCGGAAGTTGATGTGGAGGAGGATTGCCTGAAGATCCTGGCATTGCACCAGCCGGTTGCAGTAGATCTGCGGTATATTGTCACCATTCTCAAAATCAACCAGGATCTTGAGCGCATCGGCGACCTTGCCGTCCACATCGCTGAAAGAGCGCTGTTCCTTTGCGCACAACTGCCGCTCGCCATGCCGTTCCGCCTGGGCGAAATGGCCGACAAGGCGCAAGCGATGCTGAAGAAAGTTCTGGACGCTTTCGTCGAACTTGATGGCATTGCTGCTCACGAAGTATGCGGTTCTGACAAAGAGATCGACGAAATCAACCGCGAGGTTTATCGTCTAGTGAAGAAAGCCGTGCTGCAGAATCCGGAGCTGTTCGAATCATTGCTTCAGATCATGCATATTGCACGCCATCTCGAGAGAATTGCTGACCATGCCACTAATATCGCCGAGGACTTAATCTACCTGGTGGAAGGAAGGATTGTGAGGCATACAGAGGAAGTATCTGACAAAGGCCAGACGAACGGCAGCAGGATGAGGGTGATTCAGTTGTTTGAAGGTCAAAAGGGGAGCAGTCATGTTGGATGAACGCAAGGCGCTGAAGGTTCTTTTCCTGTGCACTGGCAACTCATGCCGCAGCCAGATGGCTGAGGGTTGGGCGCGCCATCTGAAAGGAAAAGTGCTTGAGCCATACTCGGCAGGTATTGAGGCGCACGGTCTTAATCCGTTTGCTGTGAAGGTTATGGC
>JBAXMA010000426.1:0-3108 GCA_037134535.1 bacterium | reverse complement strand
CATGGAGGACTGGGGCGGCGACGAGGACATGTACCGCCCTCGCAAACGTAAGACTGTCAAGGATAAGGAGGTTGTTAATCCTGAGCTGGAGAAGAATGCTGCGGCACAGAAGAAGGCTCAGAAGGAATGCAAAGAAGCCAGCGATAAAGTCCAGGAGAAGATGGCCGAATTGAAGGCGGCGCAGGATGAGGTTGACGCAGCTCAGGCGCAGTACGATGCGGTAATGGCTGATCCCAATTCGACGGATGGACAAAAGATGGCCGCCCAGATGGCTTTGAATGCGGCTAAGAGCAAGAGAGACGAAAAGCGTTGGGAATACGATATGGCAAGAAATGCATACAAGAAGAAAAGAGATGAGCTGGAAGATTTGGCGAAGGGGCCATCATAGCGAATGTGGAAATTGTAACTCGAATGGCTGAGTTGAGGAATAAGTGCTTTAAGCTGGGCATGTGTGGGGCGAGAAGACGGATGTGTGCATTAAACTTACTAATGAAGCCGATTGCGAGGGCGAAGGCTTTTCGATCTGATGACCGCGGGCAGGTTGTGCTTTTGTCCGGAGTGATGGTCTTTGTCGTACTGATGATCACTATCATGACCTTTGATATGAGCAAGGCGGTCTACAATAGGATAATCGCTCAGAACTCTGTAGATGCCGCTGCTGATGCCGCCGCGCTGTGGCAGGCGAGGGGATGCAATCTTCTTCAGCATCTCAACAATGTGCATTACAAGGTCAATACAGCCCTTTTCATTGCCGAGACTGCTGCGCTGACAGGTTGTGCATTGTCTGCGATCGATATTCCGGCCGAGTATGCTACACGAGTCCTTCAGGGAACGATTTTTGCAGGAATATGGGTTGGTCTGGCTGGCGCCGCAAACATTTCCTGTGAAGCGTGCTACTTCGCTCCCTGGATCGACTGGGGCCAGGAGAAGTTTGCGACGGTCGTGATGGGAATGCAGAACAGCATTGACAAAGTGTTTCCGGTTCTAGCGTTTCTCTATGCGGATGTCATGGCGAAGCAGAGCGGCGCTGATGACGTGATTGCCTCAGCTGCCAGTTACGTTGGGAGTATAGGCCAGGTGTTGGGTATCGGTGCGTCCGGACTTAGTGATGTCTCAGAAGAACTTGCCGATGGCATAAGCAGTCTGCCGGTCAGTATCTATGCTTTTCCGCTGGACCCAAGCTCATTGAAACTGCATGTAGAAAGGAAAGCCGGCACATCGCTGCCATGGAAATGGCCTGACTGGGCCGTTGACTCCGCTGAGTTGGCCGTGAATATTGCCGCGCCACTCTGCAATAATGACACCTATGTCAGGATTATGCCTGGTAAGATTAATCCGAATAAGCCTAAGACATGGGGTTGGAAAGACGATTTCTACTGGGGTAATCCGGGATTTATGACGTGGGTTGCCGGCAAGATGCCGCACAAGGAACTGCTTGGGCTCGGTAAGCTCACATGGTTGGGCGCTGAAGATGCGGACAGTGAACAAAGCAACAGAGATGCTACGAAAGTGATGTTTGCGCCGGGCTCAGTGATGGATGGGAGTGCAGAGCTGGTCATTCCGGCCTTTCTGGCCATAGCAAGCAGCCAGGTTGAGGGTACTCCCGTGATATCAAAAGGAGATGCTGATGCGAAGGGCAAGATCATCAAGGTCTATTTCCCGCCTGATGCGAACCCGAAGAGTGGAGAGAACGTTCTGATTTATCATTAGTGCATGAAACTGGCGGACTTATACGACGTCGGTCCCCGGATAGGATCTCATTAGTGTCTTGACGATGTTGAGGAGTGAATAGTGAAAGATCATGACCAGCGAGGTTCCGGGTCTGGACAGGTGCTCGTTGAAGCCCTGGTCGGACTGGCGTTGCTTGTGTTCGTGTGGGCTCTTATTGCTTTTGCAACATTCATGACCACAAATCACGTTAGGACCGCAATGGCCTCCAGGCATGCAGCCTGGCAGAAGGGAAATCGAACAGAGCCGTCGGTAGAGGACATCGAGAAGAAGTTCTTCTTTCAGGCAGGAGTTGTAAAAGTCGAGTCAGGCGTAGGCGTTGGCATCGGCAGTCTGATCAGCGGAGCTAATGCTGTTAATATGGAGCAGTTTTCAGCGGGAGATCATGGTCCATTCATTGCGAGAGTGAAGTTTGGTATGACGGCGGAAGATATGAACAGCGGAGTACCGTTTCCATTTACCATTATGACGACAGAGTTTCCTCTCATGCCGCCGACGCTTATGGAGAATTATCTCCAGGTTGAGTCCAGTTGCCAGTGGGATGAGGTGGGAGAAACGTGGACCGACTGGAACAAAGCCCTGTCGGGTGTCATGAACACCTTCAAGTCGGAAGTCAAAAGCGCTCTGGGTAAATGGGCGAGTCTGTGACAATGCTCGCGATTACATCAACGCCGCTAGGCAGATTTGGAAGTCGGGTGGCCCGACTGATCATTTCTCTCCTTGTGATCGCCGGACTGCTGACAGTCGTCTATCTTGCTGTCATTGCAAGGGTGATGATGGTGAAGAGTGCCGGCCTTGCCGGGGAAAATGCGGCCATTGCCGGTGGTCGTAACTCCAACCGTAGTACTGAAGACGTGGATACGCCCTGGCCGCATTTTCCAGGCTGCCAGCCTTCCAGCCCCATCGCAATGACGATCAACGGGATACGGACCGTCGGCGAGGAGTGGAATACTTCCGCCTCGGCAGCCGAGATACTCGATTTCCTGAAAGAGCAGATGACCGCGAGGGGATGGCATGATGTCACCGAGGAACAGTACGGGCTGAAGCCGGTCTTCAGGGCTGACGGTGACGTGAGGAGTGGTCTTCAGAATGAGGACTACGTGCGGGCCTACTCTGAGACAGTAGAATCGTGCCTTGTGATGAGGGATCGTTCCCGTTTTATGCAGGTGTCACTTGAGCCTGGTGAGGAAAGAGGCCGCATCAAGGTTTCGCTCTTTGTCGCCGAGACACATTCGTATGAAGCATTTTCCCAGGGCTTGGCTTCATCGCTGGGTAGCGGCTCATTTGCCGTCAAAGGCGACAGAGTTGCTGAGTTTTCCGAGAAGAGTGCCGGCAACTCCTACAATACCCGAATGATCAGCAGCGGGCAGGATTCCGGGA
>JBAXMA010000425.1:0-3110 GCA_037134535.1 bacterium | reverse complement strand
GCATCAAGATCAGACGCTGCAAGCTGGGATGTTTCGAATGATCCCGCGGGCAAAACTGTTTGTGTCCTCTGCCGGATGCGATGGCGTGTTTGGAGACGGCAAATGGAGGCTGCTCCAGGCCGTCAAAGAGCATGGTTCCATCAGTGCGGCAGCGGCCGCACTGGGTCGAAGTTACAGAAAGGCATGGGGCGACATCAAGCGAGCCGAGGAAGCTCTCGGAAGACCACTCGTTACGAAGGTCAGGGGCGGGCAGGACGGCGGACAGAGCGTCCTGACTGACTTCTGCGAGAAGCTGCTCGTTGCGTGGGGGAAATATCGCAATCAGGCGCATGCGTCGATTAAGACTGCCTATGCACGGCATCTCGAGGACCTGATTGGACCAACCGGCAGCTGATACAACTATTGCAGACCAATTTGACGAGAACTTACTCAATCTGACCTGCATATTGGATAAACAATGGAGCATATGTTGATACTTCCCGCAGATGACGCGGCGCTTCTGCCCACGCTCTGCGCATGCATGCTGGTGATATCCTTTCTCTACTCAACAGTTGGACACGCAGGAGCTTCGGGTTACCTGGCGATAATGAGCCTGTTCGGACTGGCTCCGGAATTCATCAAGCCGGTAGCTCTCATCTTGAACATCCTGGTGGCCGCAGTTGCAGCATGGCAGTTCTACCGGGCCGGCCATTCTAACTGGAGTCTGTTCTGGCCCTTTGCGTTACTTTCACTGCCGTGCGCATTCATTGGAGGATTCCTGGACATTCCAACGCATGTATTTAGAATCATCCTTGGAATTGTGCTTCTATTCTCCGCTATTGTCCTCCTTGTGAAAATGAGAACTTCAGACGTGGCAACACCACCGCCCCGCCCTGTTGCCCTCGGAGTTGGAGCCGGACTTGGGTTCATGGCTGGATTGACAGGCACCGGCGGGGGAATATTTCTAACTCCGGCCCTGTTACTGTTCCGGTGGGCTGGAACCAGGACGGCATCGGCAACATCAGCTCTTTTCATTCTCGTAAACTCGATCTCCGGACTACTCGGATTTGTCGGCCGCTCAAAACAGTTGCCGGCGCCGGAGGCTCTGGCACCGCTGCTGGTTACAGTACTCATCGGTGGCACCATCGGGTCATACCTTGGCAGCCGCAGATTCTCGAAAGAAATGATCAGAATGTTCCTGGCGGCAGTTCTCGCAATTGCATCGTGCAAACTCATCCTTGGAGCATCATGATTGCATGCCCTGGACAATACTATCTGTCGACAGCCGCATATGTGACCGGCCAGTTGCGAACTAATTGTCCATTGCGGAGGCGTCGCAATGTCAGTTAAGCATAACAATATCATGATGATAGGGTCAGCTGAGCGCAACGTCGGAAAGACACTGCTGGCATGCGAACTGATCCGCCGTCTCAAACCTCAGACTTCCATCATAGCAGTCAAAGTGACAACCATCAGAGAAAAGAACGCCCCCTGCCCGCACGGCGATGAGGGCTGCGGCCTCTGCGGCGCTTTCAAGGGGAATTTCACTCTAACTCAAGAACATGACGGTCCGCCGGACAAAGATACAAGACGACTGATCGATGCCGGATCATTGAAAGTCTTCTGGCTGCGGGTACGCGAAGCACACCTCGCCTCAGGCGTGGAGGCATTGCTCAACATTGTTCCTGCCGGGCAGGCAACCATTCTGGAGTCCAATTCTGCACGTCAGATGCTTGAACCATCCTTGTTTCTCGTCCTCAGACAGGACGGTGGCTCCAGAATCAAGGAATCCTGCCGGCAGGTAATTGATCAGGCCGATCGCATCCTCTCCTTCAACGGGACGGGCTGGGACCTATCTCCCGACCGCATCTCATATTCAGCGGGCCGTTGGTGGATGAGGCAGGACGCCACGGCAATCATCCTTGCCGGCGGCCGGAGCCTCAGGATGGGTCAGGACAAGAACTTCCTGCCGGTAGCCGGCCGCCCGATGATCCAGAACATAGTCGAACAACTCTCGCCATGGTTCAACGACATATTGATCGGCGCGAACGATCCGGAGAAATTTCAGTTCCTTCAACGTCGTATTATTCCCGATCGCCAACCCGGCATGGGTCCGTTGATGGGAATCCTTTCATGCCTCTCAGAATCACGCAGCGAACTCAACTTCATTACTGCCTGCGACGTTCCCGTGTTCGACCCGCACTTCCTCATGAAAATGATACAGGCTGCGCACGGATCTGATATCACAGTTCCGCTCTCACCGGACGGCAGACCCGAACCTCTTCTCGCTGTGTACCGTAAGTCTGTGGCTGCGGCTGCTGAACAGGTGCTTCAAAATGGTGGGCGGCGGATATCAGACCTTTTCAAAGTCGTAAAAGTCAAGTTTGTGGACGTGTCCGGTTTGGATTGGTACCGCAACATCAACACGATGGATGAATATCGCAGCGCAATAGCCGGCCAGCTAACTGGAGAACATCGATGAACAATACGAGTGAAATGATCTCTTTTGAAAATGCACTCAAGACCATTGTCTCAGCAGCACATTCACTCAACACCGACACTGTACCACTGAAGGATGCACTTGGAAGAGTGCTGTCACGCGACATCACCGGGGATGCAGATTCACCACGCTTCGACAATTCCGCAATGGATGGCTATGCCTGCCGGAAATGCGACCTTGGCAAGCCGATGCGTGTCATCGAGACAATCCAGGCCGGTCGTGTCGCAGCCAGGCCTGTTTCATCCGGCGAATGCTCCAGAATCATGACCGGGGCCATGTTGCCTGCTGGCGCCGACACGGTGGTGATGTTCGAACATTCAGTTGAGAAAGACGGGCTTGTCAGTGTTACGCGGCAAAGCAACTCAGATAACATACGGCGGAAGGGCGAGGATGGTCATGCCGGGGACACAGTCCTGCAGGCTGGGGAGCTCATAACACCCGGAGTGATAGCCCTGCTAGCTGCCATGGGATGTGATCCCGTTCCAGTATTCATAAGGCCTGTTGTCACAGTCATGGCCACCGGCGACGAACTGGTGGAGCCGGGTACTGAACCTGGCGCCGCTAAGATCAGAAACAGGGCCATGTTGCCTGCTGGCGCCGACACGGTGGTGATGTTCGAACATTCAGTTGA
>JBAXMA010000424.1:0-3110 GCA_037134535.1 bacterium | reverse complement strand
TCATGGAAATCTTGCGCAGGTTGGGGATCTTGCGGACCTGCGCCATCTTGCGGTCGAGCGGTTCGCAGCAACCGTAGTACACATTGCCAAAACGCTTAAAGAGCGGCATGCACAGGTCGATCTCGAACTCTTCGAACATGGCCGGCGAGACCGTGGAGAACATTTGAGCCATGCTGAACATCCAGAGATCCCGTGTGCGCGGGCGCTGCGGATTGAAGCCTGGACCGGGCAGGTCGTTGGCCCATGCACCGGAGCAGTGGACTACCGGCTGCGGCTGACAGAGTAATCCTTGCTCTTCCAGTTGGTCGAGCGCGCTCATGTGACCATTGACAAGCCGTCGCACAAGTTTCGCCATGAATTCCGGCCGATCAATCAAGGCGTACAGCGCGCCTTCCACGCCCATCCAGAAGCTGATGGGATCCCAGACCGTCATGTACCCAGGATCGTATCCCTGATCGACAACGCCGAGGATGCCGTCGAACAATTCGTGAGCCTTCTCCAGCTGGCGGGCGGTTTTCGCCATATCGTGTGTAATGACCGGCACCTTTACCTTGTCCAGATCCGAGTCGGTCTCGAACTGGTTGATGAACAGATGGCCGACCACGCTGTTTGCGGGATCGCTCACCGCGATCGTCTCCTTTGTGGTGACGCCGAAGCCGCTATTGTGAATGGCCTTGCCGACCCGAACAAATGGCTCGACCACCATGTCCACGCGGAAGTGCCGCCATTGGTAGAGCAAACGTCGGAAATGATCTTCGTAGCCCCAGCACTCCGAGTCCTGACACAACAAACTCAACTCATTGTTGACGTTCATCTCATGCCAGCATACCTGGTCAATCATGACCATGGGCCGGACAGGCTGCTTCGCGTTGAGCTTGCGCCACATGGACTGTTTCTGCGCCTGGACCGGCAGCGCGGCAATCTCTGCCACCTCGCTGGCCAGCTGCCGGAGTATCTCTTTGTCTTTGTTTGCAGGCATGCTGCTTGCTCCTGAAGTTGTAGAGTCCTAATCGCCGCTCTATTGTAACAAGGTCGGAATACCGTAAGATATTTGCGATAAGGGGGAAAGGAGAAAAGCCGGCACTATTTGACTGGCCAATTACTTCTGGCTGGCGTTTTGTGGTGACGTCTACAACCATTTCGTTCTATGTTGAGTAAGTGGCTGGTTGAAAAATGACAGTGCGTTAATTTCGGCGTCAGCGGCACAACCCTGATGAAGGACCATTACTCCCCCCGACGTGCCATTGCTTTCATTCATAAGGTTTGTCATCGCTCCTCTATCCGCGATATGGAGGTTACCTCGATAGAAGTTTTCTGCTATAATCCAAAGGACACACAGGCAGAAATACTTTCACTTTTCCCATAAACAGTCGACCTGAGAATCCACTATGAAGAATAGACGTATAGCGATAGATTGCCTGAGGACGCACATCATGCGTGGTGGCGCACGAATCAAGGCTGAAGGTGCTTGCGATTGCGCCAGGAATCGAACAACATCCGGGTTGTAAGAGGTGATTGCATGAGGATTGACAGGAGAATGTTCATGGAACTGACCGGAGCGGCACTGCTAACCGGGACGAATCTCACGGGAAGCGCCGCAAAAAAGTCTTGTCTTACGTCAATAGCGGTAGATCCTGCCTCCCGGGTCGGGGCGATCCGGCCGCTACACGGGATCAACAACGGCCCTATTTGTTTCGGTGGGCTGGTAGATCTCTCTGCGCGCCACCGTGAACTGGGAGTGCCCATCGTGCGACTGCACGACTGTGAGTGGCCTCACCCGGTGGTTGTGGACGTGCCGGCCATCTTTCCCGACTTTGCGGCAGACGTCGGTAATCCTGCCAGCTACCGCTTTGACAAGACCGACGATTACCTACAGTCAATTGTCGACGTCGGGGCTCAGATCGTCTACCGCCTTGGGACGAGCATCGAACACACACGGCGCAGGTATCACGTTCATCCCCCTCAGGACGCGCGCAAGTGGGCCGACATCTGTGTTCACATCATCCGCCACTACAATGAAGGGTGGGCAAATGGATTCCGCCATAACATCCGGTACTGGGAAATCTGGAATGAGCCGGATGTCGGAAAAATGATGTGGAGCGGGACCTTCGAGGACTACATCCTGCTGTATACGGCAACGTCACGCGCTATCAAAGAGTACGACCGCCACCTCAAGGTGGGTGGCCCGGCGGCGGCTTTCCCGAGAGGATCGTTCCTGGCTGACTTTGTGGCAACTTGACAACGGGAAGCCCTGCCGTTCGATTTCTGCTCGTGGCATACCTATACGTCCAGTCCAAAGGAGCTGGCCGGCAACGCTCGACACGTCAGGGAACTTCTGGACCGGCATGGATTCCAGCGGACGGAGAGTCATCTAAACGAGTGGAACTGCGGTTTTGACTGGCGCAATGAGGAGTCGCGCCGTCGTTCCTTTATCATTCTGCAGGGGCTGGAAGGGGCAAGCTTCTGTGCCGCAGTTCTGACCCTGCTTCAGGATAGCCCTGTTGACGTTGCGAACTACTACACCGGCGACACTCAGTGGTTCGGACTTTTCGACCCTTTCGGAGTCCCGCGCAAGACCTTCTATGCCTTCAAAGCATTTCGGCTTCTGCTGGAGACACCGAACCGCGTATCGACCGAAACGCAAGGCGCTGTCAACAAGGTCTACTGCTGCGCCGGTCGGTCGGAAGACGGTCGCGTTCTCCAGCTGCTGCTCAGTAACGTGTCCCCGGAAACGGAGATGTGCCGGGTCCAGATAGCCGCCGCGCCAGCCGTTACGGCCGACCTGTCGGTACTCTCGATAGACACAACACGCAATCTCTCTCCTGTGCGACAGGAGAAGCTCTCCGGCTCTTCTCCAGTGCTCGAACAGGAAATGCCGGGGCATTCCGTTCAATTGATTCGGATCGCCTGGCAATGAAAACTCTCGTTGCAGCAGCCTATGCTGTTATGGTTGGCACTTGGGTTATGGGGACGGCTATGGGAGCAAATGAAGACTCGATACCGGTAACAAGGCGGTTGCGCCTGCAGGTATTGAGAACGCTTCCCCTGCCCGTGATCGACAAGAACACGACTGCGCCGAGAAGGCCGCTGGGGTCAGACAACCTGTTAGC
>JBAXMA010000423.1:0-3148 GCA_037134535.1 bacterium | reverse complement strand
ACCAAGCCTGCCAAAAGTACGCACGTGCTTACCGGCGACATCGTATTCCTTGACACAGAACAATCCGGCGTCAGAAACGTAGACATGCTTCCTGCGGTCCACGGCAATGTTGGTCGGCTTCGAAAGCCGTTCAATGGTATTTGTCGGGTGAGACGGAATTATCGCGATCGGCTTTAAACTGGTCTTGTTATACAGATACACGCGACCCTTCGCCATGTCCGCGACGTAAAGCCGGTCTCCCTCAATAGTTACGTCAGTCAGTTTGTTTGTGCCTGCCGCACCTATAATAGCCCGAAAAGTCCCGTCACTTCTACAAACAATCACCTGTCCGCTGATCCCGTCCGCCACGTAGAGAGTTCCTGCTTCATCGACGGCAACATTGACCGGCTTCTTGATATTGCACCCTCTCCCGGCAATAAAATCGTCAAAACTCCTGTTCTTAAGATCAAACACGCGCACCCTTCCCAGAAACGTGTCACACACATAAATCCTGCCCTGCGAGATAGCAATCCCGTAAGGTTTCACGATCGGCTGCTGCAACGGCGATGCGCCGATCAGGAACCGGAGAAACTTGCTCTGGCGCTCAAGATCTTCGGGGCCGGAATAGCTGGTGAGAAACTGCAGGCAGGCCCTTGCCGGCGGTGCGGGGAAGAATACTGGAGACTGCGGCTTTCGCGGCGTAGAGCACCCGGCTATCAGGCAGAGAAGAACAGCAACCTCTTGACCTCGCAGAAGCAGCTTGAAGAATGGATAACCTGTCTTGATAAAATACCCGCAACATCACTTGTCGTGACACGTCAGGCAAAGTGCGCTGCCGGCATTATCTTTCTTCAGCATACGCGAAATGCCCATTTTGTTATGTACGTCGTGACATGACGAACACTCCACCCGACCGTTATAAAGCATATCCTTACTGATGCTCCCGCCGGCTGGCAGTCCAGACGGTGCAGTCTTGGGATCATACAACCCTTTGTCATCCAGAGCGATTGAAGTGGTGTAATCTATGGAAATAGGGTGATCACTCGACAAATCAGTCCCAAGGGAGGAAGACGGTCTGTAGCCATCCGGGGCGTTGGCAATGTTCCACGTGCCGGCATTCCCTCCGAACGCGTCGAGCGCTGTGACACCATCGTGACAGCTGAGGCAGGACAGGGAAACGGAACTCGGCTGCTCCGCCGCAGGGGAGTTCTGGCTATTGGCCGTGTTGTTGTACATCGTGAAGGACGCGATAGAGTTGTCGTGATTCCACAATGGCACTGTTTTTGAACCAGTATGCGGAGTGTGGCAGGGCTGACAGAGTTGACCACCGGGATTCCAACTGGCCGCCGAGAAATCGTGCCTTGAACCCTTCAGCCCTCCTCGCGCCGGATTCAACGGCACCACCATCGCCAATATCAGGCAGACAAGAAGACTCAACTCTGCAAGCGTCCTTCTTTTGTTCATACGATATTCCTTTTTCGTCTCCGAGGACATCTATTACTGAGTGTCGCCGCCGCCAGTCCCGAACTGATCGGTACTCACAAACACCATAGGATCAGCCGAGATCTCTTCTCTTTTTATTATTGTACTACGTTACCAGTCACAATTACAACCACAGAGTGGCACAACACAAACCGCACAGATTACGCCCTATGCACGCCCGGAAACGGAACCTTGACAGGATTCTTTCAAGAAACGACTATACCCGGCGTGTGCCATGGGAGTTTTACGGGAGGCGCATAAAATAGAGAGCGGAAATGCGACGCCCTTCTCAAGAAGTGAATGTCAGGAACAGGAGCGAAAGAATCCCCATGCGATCGAACGTTCAACGGTTGCACATCGTAATTCTTCTTGTTTCCGCAGTCTCGTGCCGGGGTCATGCACAGGGTTTAGTTCAAACGCCGGAGAAGCCACAGCTTTTCAAATTAAGAAACTGCGATTCATCGCTGGTCATTGAGGCCGAACAAAGGAATCAGGAGACCAGGGCAAAGGATGGAAGCCAGAGTGTGAGCGAGGATGCCTTGTGGATCCGTCCGCTATTGCACCTGAACATGAGCGGTTCAATTGTACATCCTAATTTCCTGGAGTTCACCTTTGACGGCGAAGTTGGCGCGAGCTGGGAAAACGGCGAGATCAGAACATTTGAGTCGCCGGCTTCCGATACCGCCATACCACGGGGCGGGACAACGGCCCTGCAGCGGTATGATGCCCAGTTGCTTCTACTAAAGAAGAAGGACTATCCTGTGGTCTTTTCCGCCGGTCATGCCGTAGCACGTCGCGATTATGATTTCTTCAGACGTGTCACAGTGGACACCGATCACTATGGCCTCAACTGGAGTCTCAGGGACAAGACATGGCCGATGAGCGTGTCCTTGTCGCGCAGAGTGGAGGATCTGGCCGATATAGACCGGCCCGAAAAGGATGAGAACAACCGGATACTCCTCACCTTGCACAACCAGAGGTCGACACATGACGCAAGCGATGCCAGGTATTCGCTGGATCAGTACCAGTATGAAAGGAGCTACTACCCGGAACAGCACGGAATCAATCATTCGCTCCAGTTTCTCGATCTGCAGACGTTTGGAAATCCGTCTTACACTCCGCAAAAAGGCTCGAGTCTGAAAAGCAGGCTGGACATAAACGAAAGAAACGCGGTCTTCGAGCCGTCAACCAATTCCGCCACTCAGCTGACAAGGACCAGCGACGACTCCAGACGGCTCGCCGTCATGGAGGAATTGAAACTTCAGCACACGGACAGTCTTTCCAGCTTCTACAACTATAACTTTGCGGACAACACGACGGAGCAGGTCGCGAACAGGCAACATCAGGGAAGCGCAGGACTCCGGCATCAGCCGTACGACAATCTTACGACGGTCGCCGATGTTCACGGCCGCATGATCAGCAATGCCGGCAATGACTGGGACAACGAGACCCGGATGGTTGGAGGACGCGCCAACACGGCTTACACCGGGAATCTCAGCACATGGGGCCGGCTCATCCTGGGCGGCGGACTGGGGCTGGATTCAGAGCGGCGCAATTCCAGCGGGGGTTCCCTCTCGATCGTCAACGAGGATTGTCATCTTGTCTCAGGCCGGCTTACTGTTCTCAAGTATCCGAACGTCGTGCCTTCCAGCGTTGTGGTGACCGACGGCAGCGGAACCATCTGGTA
>JBAXMA010000422.1:0-3177 GCA_037134535.1 bacterium | reverse complement strand
GAGACTTTCAGTCCGCCCTCAAAACAAGCAAAGAGTATGCGGAACTTCTGGGCAGAGACCATTTCTTTCTGGAAATTCAGGACCATGGAACCAGTGAGGATAAGAAGATCAATGCCGGCATGCTGAAACTCTCCGCGGAAACAGCCCTCGGCATGGTCGCAACAAACAGTGTTCATTACATCCGCAAGGAACAAGCTGACGCTCACGCCGTGCTCCTGTGCATGCAGTCCCAAACAGTGATGAGCGACCCGAAACGTCTCGCCTACCAGAGCAGGGAGTACTACTTCAAGTCCGTCAGGGAAATGGAGATGCTCTTTGACTGGGCACCGGATGCAGTTGCGCGCACCGCAGAAATTGCTGCCCGTTGCGATGTGCAGCTGCGGCCAGGGGTCATGCATTTCCCGGCATTCCCGGTGCCTGTCAACCATACCGCCGGAAGCTACCTGCAGGCACTCTGCTTCGACGGGCTTAAAAAACGCTATGGCATCACGGTGCCTGGCAATGCAATCAACGCCGGTGAAAAACAGATCGTCGACCGCGCGCACCACGAACTCGATATCATTTTTAGAACAGGTTTCGCAAACTACTTCCTGGTAGTCTGGGATTTTGTTCAGTTCGCACGAAGAAGCAATATTCCTGTGGGTTTGCGCGGACCAGGCGGCGGAAGCCTCGTCGCCTACACCATCGGAATTACAGATATCGATCCCATTCCCTACTCCATGGTCTTTGAAATATTCCTAAACCCGGAACGAGCGTCACCTCCGGATTTCGGCATTGATTTCTGTCATGAACGCCGGGTGGAGGTAATCCAATACCTGCAGCGGACATACTCTGATTGTTCTGCCCATATTGCGAGCTTCGGAACATTCAGTGGACGGATGGCTGTTCGTGATACAGCCCGGGTTCTTGAGGTTCCGCACAACAGGCTGGAGAAGATCCTGCAGATGCTGCCTGGCGACCCTGGAATCACGCTCAAGAACGCCATGGCCAGGAGATCCAGTCTCCGTCGGGAGTGCGACCTCGACCCTGTCTGCGAAAAGCTGGTCGCGATCTCAGCGGTTCTTGAAGGGCTCTGCCGGAATGTCGGCACACACGCCTCCGGCCTTGTGCTCGGCGAAAAGTCATTAAGCGAACTTGTGCCGCTGGGGCGTGACAAGGAAGGTCAATTGGTCACCCAGTACTCCATGGAACACCTCGGCGGAATCGGACTGCTCAAAATGGACCTGCTCGGACTGAGAGTCCTCACTGTGATTAATGACACGCTGGCTCTGATCAATGCAGGCGGAAAGAGCGTCACAGACCTGAATGCAATTCCGCTTGATGATCCTGCTACAATTAATTTACTGAACTGCGGCAATACCATCGGCGTATTTCAACTCGAAAGTAATGGCATGCGCGAGCTCCTCAAACGGACCGGACCGGAGCGGATGGATGACCTGATAGCGCTCCCGGCATTACTCCGTCCAGGGACAGAGCAAACACTTGAAGAATTCACTGCCAGGAAGACCGGCCGAACACCACGCGTCATCGACCATGCCCTGCTCCATCACGTTCTTGACGAAACCTACGGCCTGATCATCTATCAGGAACAGATTGTTCATGCCGTCTGCATACTGGCAGGTTATCCGCCAGTCCACGCTGATTTTCTACGGCGCGCCATTAGCGGGAGAGACCCGGAGGCCATGGAGGCACAACGGGGGCAATTCGTGAAAGGATGCGCCAGAAAACACAGAATCCCGCGAGACAGGGCTGATGACCTGTTCGACAAGTTAGCAAGGGCCGCGGAATACGCATCCAGCAAGGCGCACAATGTTGCTTGCGCAATACTTTCCTACCGCACAGCGTATCTCAAGGCCAACCACCCGGCAGCTTACATGGCCTCCCTGCTCTCTAATGAAATTGGGGAATCCGGAAAACTGCAGATCTATATTAATGAGGCTGATGCAATGGGGCTTCGCATTCTCCCACCACACATCAATGAGAGCAATGCGCGTTTCACCCCTGTTGAAAACGGAGTGAGGTTCGGGCTCTGCGGAATCAAGAATATCGGAAGTGCAGCAGTAGAAGCTGTACTAGCTGAACGGGAGGCAAGCGGTCCCTACTCAGGTCTGACCGATTTCTGTATCAGAATGAACAGTCATGTCGTTCACAGAAGAGTCATCGAGAATCTGCTGAGGTCCGGATGTTTCGATTTTCCAGGCTTTCACAGAGCGCGGCTTTTCAACGGACTTGACTCGGCCATGTCTTGCGCCAAACCTGCCCGGCACGACCGGCTGACCGGCCAGACTAACTTCCTCGACGCTGGCGCTAGAAACACCAGCGGCCGCACAGTCGCAAGGGATGAGGATGTAATACCCGACTGCGAGCCATGGCATGAAAGCCGGCTGCTTGCCGAAGAGAAAGAGTACCTGGGTTACTATATTTCAGGCCACCCTCTCTCGGAATATATCCACATAATGGATCGGTATCATCTATCGAACGTAAAGACACTGATCGAACTGGCAGAGGGGTCAAAGGCGATAACCGGCGGCATTGTCTCCGGCATCGAACTGAAGACCACACACCAGGGTGCGGAAATGGCCGTCCTGCGAATGGACTGTCCTGACGGTGAGATTGAGATCATTCTTTTTCCTTCTGTCTATTCCCGCTATGCCGCATTGATTGTAAAAGGCGCAATGATCTTTGCATGCGGCGAAATCAGGCATGAAGAACCTGACCACGTGCTCAGACTTCACGCAGTGGAATTGTGTCCCCTGAGCGAAGTCCACAAAAGGCTCGCAGAACGTGTAAGCATCCACATCGCCGCAACGCGACCCGCAGATATCGAACTCGCAAAAGTGCGCGACATCCTGCACCGGCATCCCGGCCCCATCCCTGTTGTGATCTGCCTGGAGTATCCGGGCGGCGAAAAGGTCTTCCTTGATACCGACAAAGGATTCAACGTAATGCCAGATGACAGCCTGATCCGCGAACTGGAGCAGACTGTCGGCGAACGAAGCATATACGTAGCCTTGCGCGAGCATGCTGCATCAGTTGAATGAAGGCTGACACGAGCCCATCAATAACGAACCACTGCCGTGGTGGTTCCAGTTTCCCTCAGCTGAGAAGCCGTAAAACAATTACCGGCGCGGGTGGCACCCATAGGTGTTAAGCTAAGAACGACTCATTCTATTGTAA
>JBAXMA010000421.1:0-3186 GCA_037134535.1 bacterium | reverse complement strand
GTCTACACCCAGTTCCGTCGTAGCCAGAAGAATCATGATAAGCAGCATGAAGACATAGAGTGGACGTCCACCGGCTTCAAGACTGACGCCAACAGCTAGCGCAAAAGCAGATGCAAGGAATGCGCCGAAAATTACCGGGCTTGCACTAGCACCGGATACACGGCTCAACTCTGAATAGATCATCCAAAATACCAGAAACAGACCGACGGCGCCAATCTCACCAATCATGTCGCGATACGACACGCCGGCAGTCACCCGTTCGTTGACCGGGAACTTCTGACCCACAAGCATGAAGAAATAAACAATCGTCGGAATTGCAAGCAGCAAAACCTTGACCTTCCAGGAAGCCATACCAACGGCAGTCGCAATACTAGCGCCAAACTCAGTCCCAAGACCAATCGTGAGAATGCCGCCAAGAACAAGTCCACCCGCCCAACCCGCATGCAGAATGTTCAACCACTTCGTCTTATCCTTACTGAACAATGTGGCAACAACCGGATTAGCATAGGCTTCAACGGTGCCGTTACCCAGCGCTACAATAAACATGCCCAGATAAAGCTGATTATAGCTCTTGGCGGTCACAGTGATGACTAACGACACTACATGACATACGAAGCCGAATATCATCGCAGCCTTGTACCCGATCTTATCAATGATCAGGCTGAACAGAATAATGCTTATGGCAAAAGGCCAGAGGCCGGCGCCAAAAATCTCGCCCTGCTGGGTAGGTGTAAGATTGAACTCCTTTGCCCAATCACCAATGATCATGGCCCGGATAATGAATCCAAACGCCGTCGCAATCAGGGCAATGAAACAGCCCCAAAACAACACCCTCTGATGCTTCACATCATCGTTCATGCCGCCTCCTTCTTTTGCGTTATCCAGCACCAACTCCTCAACACACAACAATTAAACCAACGACAACTCTCACTGAACTTTGGCTGATACTATGCACGACAAACGGTAACGTCAATTGTTTTAACAGCCCCATCCTCTTCGACAAAAACGGCGCCGACACCCTCGTGCCTTGCACAGAACTCCCGAACTTTCTCCGTCGACATCACCATGAATGCCGTGGAAAGCGCGTCAGAGCAGGCTGCGGACGGGCAACGTGCCCACGCTGCGAGGTGCGCTTTCGCCGGCAAGCCTGTCCTAGGGTCCCGAATGTGCTCCCCCTGCTCCTCTGTGCCGGATCCGCTCAACGCCTCATCATGCAACCGGACGCCCTCAATGCCTGCAGCCTTACCCCATTCCCCCCCTATACCAACGTACCATCCGCCGCTTTCGTCACCATTCCCAGCGGCCAGAACAGTACTCGTTCCAGCGCTCAAGAGGTAGTTCTTGATTTCCCACCTCTCCAGTATTTCGGCGGCCTTGTCAAGCGCATGGCCCTTTCCAATGGCGCCTAGATCAATCCCCACTCTGTGCCCCTCGCGAAGGCTTACTGAACAATCGGCTGCTGAAAGAAGAAGATTATTCATTCCAACCAGGCTAACCGCAGATTCAATATCTTCACGACCAGGTTTCCCAGCCCGTACACTCGCTCCCCTAACCACGTCCATCACAGGCCCGATCGTGACATCAAATGCTCCATCAGTTTCAGCATAAGCCCACGCTGCCAGCAGGAGGCACTCATATACCTCACGGCTCACGTGAACAGAACTGCCTGGGTTCAGCAGGTTCAGCTGCCCCACATCACTACTGGAATCGAACCTGCTAAGCATCCGCTCGAGCCGGTCTATTTCGCAGAATACATCAGCAGCAACGCCACGAGCATTGGGCTCACTCTCTCCGGCAACGATGACCTCGAACACCGTATTCATCGCCTCATGGGAGAAGCGACCTGTGTGAGTTATGTCAGGCATAGAAAACCAGGTCAGAACAATTCACAGGTAACGGCAGTACAGACGATTGCAGTCCACGATGAAGCAACTAACAATTCACGACAACAAGTCCTGTCACACCTTCCGCTTCATCGTTATGCACATATACACAATTCCGGCCAGTAGTGCAATCAGTGCACAATAGCGGTGAGCTTTGATTGCGAGATGCTGCCACCGCGTGCCCAGCACGGGAAACATAGCCCCAAGGGCACAAAGGATCAGGAAAGCGCCGCAGGCAGCGATGATCCAGAAGCAGATCTTCTGCCCGCGACTGAAACGGCCTGCCTGGATTACGTCAGCAAAACTGTAAGCCTCCGCCCTCATGATAAGCAGAATCGACAAACTTCCCGCAAATAGAGCGGCAAACGACATATGCATGAGCATCCAGAAACCTGAAAGGACATGGCCACGCAGCGAAGCACCGGCAAAACCTGTCGTTGCAAGAACGGCAAAACTCACCCACATCGCCAGCGCCATCAACCTTTCGAGACCTGGAAAACGTCCAACGCCTCCACTGCTCCTGCCTGCAGGACCAGTCGACCGCCTCCACCAGTTAACGCAGCAGAGGAGAACGAGTGTCACCGACGCTATGAATATTGTTCTGAACATCTACTTTTTGCCTCCAGATGTGCCAAGGAACCTGGTTGTCCGATTAAGTGCCAGCAATCCATAAAGCAGCAACACAGCACCTATGAGGCACACTGCCCCCATCAGGCCGAATTTGAACAGAGACCGGAACTTGAACGTCCAACCGAATAACTTCTGGAACGGCGCATCCAATCCCTGAAATTCATGCATCGGCCTGACCTGCATCTGGCTCGTCTTCAACGGCCCGACAGCCTTGACATCGGTGAACAAGAATGGCGAAGTCTTCGAATGGCAATCTGTACAACCCCGGACGCCAAGCGCCTGCTTCGATGAGCGCACCTCGTGTGCAATTGGCCAAGCACACGGATCCGCGGCCTTGTTTGACGAAGCCACCAGTTTTCCCTCCGTACCCAAAGTAAACATCCGCCCGCTGCTTATATACGCGTACTTGCCCTTCCCTCCCTTGTCGGAAGTCGCAAGTAACTTAAGCACCTGCGCTGTCTGCTCTTCGGTCAGTGAATACCCAGTACCACAGACTTCAGTGGCAAAGCGTGCAAGATCGTTCGGAACCAGCGGGAGTAGTTTACCGTCCTTAAGCCACCACAGACCCGCCTTTTCAGTATTTACTCCGGATGCAGCTTTAACTTCGGGCGGAACCGGCAATGCCGTCGGCTGCATATTGCGCAGCACATCCAGCATCAGCATTCTATTACTC
>JBAXMA010000420.1:0-3191 GCA_037134535.1 bacterium | reverse complement strand
GTCCGCCTCAGGAGGAAAGCCTCCGGCTGAGCCGCACCTAATCGCAGATGCGCCCACGCGAGTCCTGACACTCGAATAGAAGTGGTACTGCAGGATCTGATTGGGTAGTATGGCGGCACGTTAGCTGGTTGGTTGAGCAAACACAGAAGGAGGGCGACATGGGTATCGGAAAAGAGTTCAAAGAGTTCGCAATGAAGGGCAATGTCATGGACATGGCCGTCGGTATCATCATTGGCGCAGCTTTCGGAAAGATTGTGGCGTCGCTTGTGAACGATGTGATCATGCCACCTATCGGGATGCTTATTGGCGGAGTGAACTTTTCAGATCTGGCCATTACTCTCAAAGAGAAAGTCGCTGCGACCGCCACGACACCGGAAGTTGCGGCAGTATTGGTGAGCTACGGCAAGTTTCTCCAGACTGTGGTTGACTTCATGATCGTTGCGTTCGTGATATTCATCGTGATCAAGGGAATGAATTCACTGCATCGCAACAAACAGGTGGACCCGCCGAAAGCGGCATGAGGAGCGGTGTCGGCATTCTGGTTTCAGTGTTCAGGTGAGATACGTGTCTGAAGAGTGCAAGGTGTTCAGTTCAGGAAAACGAGGAGTAATAGTACACATGAAGCGAACAATTATAACGTGCGTAGTTCTTTGCGGCGTGGCAGTGGCTGCTGTTGCTGCGGACGAGAAACCCGCCGGCCAGTTCAAGACGATGTTAAGCGCTGGCGTGTCGCTTACGGGTGGCAATAGCGAGACGCTGAGCGCTAACGGGGCTCTCACGACGGAAGGCGAGAAGGAGGGACTCGGCTCGGTCCGTGTCGGTCTCGAGGCGAAGTATGGTGAAAGTACTGTCGCCGACGTGAAGGATACGACTGTAGAGACGGCCAAGACCTATGGCAACGTGAAGAAGACGATAACCCCGATGACCTTCGGTTATATCGATGGTTTGATCCTGTATGATGCAATTGCAAAGATCGATTACCGCGTTACGGTTGGCCCCGGTCTGGGCTGCTACCTGTTGAAAGATGATCAGTTGACGCTCTCGGTAGAGGCTGGCGGTTCGTACGTGTGGGACAAACTGGCGGGCGAGTCGGAAAATCACCTCGCGCTGCGGGTTGCGGAACGCTGTACTTACGCCCCGAGCGGAACGGTCAAGTTCTGGCAGTCTGCAGAGTACCTGCCGTCAGTCGATGAATTGTCGGACTACATGATGACTGCTGAGTTGGGCGCGGAATCGGCAATGAGCGCGCGCATGAGCCTGCGGGTTGTCCTGCAGGACAAGTACGACAGCACTCCGGTTCCAGGGCTGAAGAACAACGATCTCGCCCTGATCGCCGGGATCAGTGTTTCGCTCTGAGCGTGGTGCTCATCCACTTGCCCAGGCATTCATGGGCCTGACGGCAGAACTCCTTGAGCAGTTCGCGATTGAACTGGAATCTACGCCCAGAAGGATTAGATCATAAGCACACTCAGAGAACTTCTTCACGACGGCGACCGGGTCGTCGGCTGGCGGTCGCAAGAGGGAAGGAATGTCTGTGCTACGTGCAACAATGTGATATTGTGACAGGCAATCAAACGGAAATGACCACGGGAATCATGAACCGCGGGTCAAGTGGGCAAGGTCGGATAAGTAATCTGTAACAAGGAGAAAGCTTCTGGATATATTTGCAAGACGCTCGAATAGTTGACTGTTTAAGAATCTTCTCCGTTTTGTAATCGCCGCAAACAGAGAATGAATTAACCGGCGATGCAGTAAGTGTTTATCATAGGAGTACTAGAAGATGAAGAGCAGGATTCAATGGATGGGGATTATGGCAGCAATGGCCCTGGTGGCGGGAGCGTTGCTGGCGCGGGCTGAAGATAATACGACGAACATCGTCAACAGTGGCAACGAAATCAACTCCTCAGGCGAGTACACCTGGGGTGCGAACGGATGCAATAATGTGCTGATCATTACCAACGGCGGCATGGTGAGCAGCGTTACCGGTTATATTGGTAAAGATGCCAGCGCAAATAACAATACAGTCATTATCAGTGGAACAGGGTCACTGTGGAGCGTTGGAACAGGTTTTGATATTGGCGATCGCAGCAGCGGCAACAAGGTGTATATCAACAACGGTGCCAGGGCAAGAAGCACCGCAGCCTACCTTGGTTATTATGGTGGCGCAAATGACAACGCAGTTCACGTTAGCGGCGCCGGTTCGACGTTCAATGTCGGCGAAGGCCTTTTTATCGGCAACGGCGGTTCCGGGAACTCACTGACTATTTCTGATGGAGGCAATGTTTACAGCGGCGAAGGTGCAACGATCGGGCCGGGACCAAAGAGCCTGGCCATTATTAACGGCACAAGCTCAGTCTGGACCGCCAGCGGCGGAATCGCTGTGGGTGGAGAACCCGGCAGCTGTCTGAAAATGAATGGCGGCACAGTGTCTGGTTCAATCCTGGTAAAGTCCGGATCGACCCTGACTGGCAGTGGCACAGTTGGCAGTGTGACCCTGGAGAAAGATGCCATCCTCGACCCGGTAGGCAAACTCACAGTGAACGGCGCCTTGACATTGAATGCCGGCACTAAGCTCACGTTTGAACTTGGCAGCCCAAAGACCGCGGGCAAATACTACTCCCATGTGGAAGTGCAGGGCACCCTGGATCTCGGAGGTGTGGAATTCGGCAATTTCACATTTACGACCCGGGATGGTTTTGGGCCTGGCACATACCAGCTGTTTGCGTGCTCCACTATCAACGGCAAACTCGGCGCGATGGCGATAGGTATTGTTGGCGGCAAGAAAGGTAAGCTCAGCTTGGTTGGCGAAAACACCATCGTGCTGAACGTCAGTCGCTGATACATCCTGAAATTGTAATAGATCTGCCGCCTTGCCCTCCACCTCTCGTGGTGGAGGGCGGGTGCGGTAAGTTTCATACGCGATATTTGCAGCAATCAGCCGGAATCTTGTTCTCATATCCGTCTTTGCTGTAGGCGATGATCTCCTTCTGCTCACTCCACAGGGGTCAATGTTGCCAGTTTGCCATGTTCGGCACACAGCTTCATGGGTTTCCCTTCACCTGGATCCGGTCGCATTCGATCTTGTTCCATCCGGATGGCAAACTTGCAGGGTACACGCGCCAATCTCCTTCCATGATCCGCAGCCCAGTGAACCCGAGGAGCGTATTCTGAAGCAAAGACCCGTAGTTGGT
>JBAXMA010000419.1:0-3208 GCA_037134535.1 bacterium | reverse complement strand
GCGTCACAATGGTCTCCATCGCGCCGGATGCACCCATGAGGTGGCCGAAGAGCGACTTATTGGAAGCAACCAGCAACCCGTTGACGGAATCACCAAAGACCTCACGGATGGACTGGCATTCGCACTCGTCGTTTGCTTCCGTCGAAGTGCCGTGAGCGTTGATGAATCCGATCTCATCCGGACGAACATCAGCATCAGCGAGCGCAGCCCGCATGGCGGCGACCTGCCCATGAGGACTCGGCCGCGTGAGATGTTCTGCGTCAGAGGCTTCACCGAAGCCGCAGATCTCTCCCCTGATCCTGGCTCCTCTTGCAATCGCCGCATCACGCGACTCAATTACCAGCATCGCCGCACCCTCGCCCATTATGAATCCGTCCCGATTGACATCAAAGGGCCTGCTGGCGCGGCACGAGTCGGGATTGATTGACATCGCGCCAATCTTATCCCAGGCACCATATATGCTGCGTACAAACAGGGCCTCTGCCCCGCCACATAAGACACGCTCCGCATAGCCATCCCTTACCATGCGCATTCCGACACCAATCGCACAGGTCGACGAAGCGCAAGCCGAAGCAATAATATAGTTGGGCCCGGTGAGTCGGAACATGATCGAAATACTGGACGCGATCAGATTGCTCATGCCGCGTACCACCGTGGTGGGTCTGATTGAACGCAAGTCGCCTTCTGCATAGCGGCGATATCCCTCTTCCAGGCTTTCTACTACCCCACCACCTGTGCCCAGGATGGTAGCAATGTTCCGGGGAACCGGTTCCGGTCCGTTCAACAAGCCTGCAGCCCCCAGTGCCTGGGTCGTAGCGAGTGCCGTCATATCCACGGCGCGGGCGCCCGGCCTCAGCTTGCTGGCCTCGAGCTGGGCCATCAACAGAGTTTGATCCACCTCAGCGCAGTTCCTTGACTTGAACTCCTCGGACTTCAGCCGGGATATAGTCCGTATACCATGCCGGCCCGCAATTATGTTCTGCCACAAAGTCTTTTCGTCCAGCCCGACCGGTGAGATGACACCCATCCCGGTCACGACAACTCTTTGCCTTTCGCGCACTAAACTTCTCCTTTTTACCGCCTCTATTATTGAAATGCAGGGGGCTTTATCTCAAAGACTCAGTCCGCCGTCAACATGCAGGACCTGACCGGTTATATACGACGCATCATCAGACAGCAGGAAGGCCGCAACAGCGGCAATCTCCTCAGATCTGGCAAATCTACCCAGCGGAATGCGCACTCCTTCTTTTTGTTCCTTGCTGAGAACAGCAGTCATGTCAGTCTCGACCATGCCGGGCGACACAGCATTGATCCTTATTCCGAACGCGGCGGCCTCGAATGCAAGGCTGGCCGTCATACTCACCAGGCCGGCTTTACTTGCCGCATAGTCCGCGCCCATCCACTTTCCCGGACCATGCGCAGCCAGCGAAGCGATGTTAACAATGCTACCCCGCTTGCTTTCCCTCATGGCAGCATACGCCTCCCGCGACGCGCAGACAGCTGCCTCGAGATTGACGGCAAATGTACGTCGCCACTTCTCAAGCATCATCCCTCGAAACGAAGCGGCCTTGCCGCCACCGGCGTTGTTCACGAGCCCGTCGATGCGACCACGCGCGGCGATTATGCCGCGAACTACCAATGCCCCGTTGTCCGGATCCGAAAGATCTGCAGTCAGCGGAACAGTGCGTTCCGGGTCGGAAGAGAGCTCCTGGCACACATGTTCAACTATGTCGTTCCTGCGACCGTTAACGCCGACAATAGCGCCCAGCCCGACGAGTTTTTCAGCAATGGCCCGCCCAATGCCGCGCGTCGAACCGGTGACAAGAATCACTTTGTCCGTGAAGTCGTACACAACCGGATATTCCACTCCTCGGGCGCATCGTTTCCGCAAAAGAATTACGCTTCATCACTAGATACTGGAAAGGATGCGCTTGCCCTCGTCCAGGAATATGCCCTGCAGATTCATGCGGAGCTGCTCAGGGTTCGTGGCATTCTCCATTCCATCTGCTTCTGAGATCGTACCGCTCCTGATCAGCGTATAAAGGTGCTGGTTAAACGTCTGCATGCCGTCCTCGTTTCCCGTCTCGATCGCCGCTGAAAGCACTTCAAGCTGATTCTTAATGAGCAGCTTGCGCACGGTCGGAGTATTGATCAGGATTTCGCACGCCGGAACCACGCCGCCGCGAATTGCCGGAATCAGTCTCTGGCATACGATAGCGTGAAGATTTGTGGCAATAGCCATGCGCATCTGCTCCCGCTCTGATGACGGGAACAGGTCCAGAATGCGATACACCGACTGCGATGCAGTACCGGCGTGCAGAGTCGTGAAAACGAGATGACCAGTCTCTGATGCCGCAAGCCCCGCCTGAAAACTGAGATGATCCCGCAATTCACCGATCATTATGATGTCCGGATCCTGTCGCATGACTCGTTTCAACGCCGCACCAAAAGAAAGAGTATCCAACCCTATCTCACGCTGCGTGATAAGGCTCTGGTCGTCGGGGAAGATATACTCAACAGGATCTTCGAGAGTAATGATTCTGCGCTGTTCAGTGTGATTAATGCGCTGAATCATGGCGGCAAGCGTAGTTGACTTGCCCGATCCGGTCGTACCGCTCATGATTATTACACCACGCGGCGCGGTAGCCAGTTTTTCGATAATGGGAGGCAAGCCCAGTTCAGCTACCGATGGCACACTGGTTTTGACATACCTCATCACAATGTTCGGAATATACTGTGCCATGAAGACATTTGTACGAAAGCGTCCAATTCCCTCCTCCTCGTAAGAAAAATCAGCCTCATGCTCCTCCTGGAATGTCTGTGCAAGATGCGGTGGCAGCATGTCCTTGACAATGCCTTCCAGATCCTCGCGCGTCAGGGGTGCAAAACCACTTTCCACAAGCCGCGCGCTTACACGGAAGTACGGATCGCGATCGGGCTTGAGATGAATGTCCGAGGCTCCAAGTTCAACAGCCTTTGCCAGCAGTTCACGAATAAGGGACATATTAAGCCTCCCGCCGCCCGTGACGATGAGACGTCAGGGCGATATTTAGTTCCGTACACGCCTGATCATAACGATTCCGACGAGAAAGAAAACGATATTCGCAAACCACGCTCCGAGCCATGACATCTCTATCAACTGCTGCTTCTTGCCCAGAACGATGGCTGCCTCAAGAGTAAAATAGAACCCTATGAATAACGCAAGCGC
>JBAXMA010000418.1:0-3240 GCA_037134535.1 bacterium | reverse complement strand
CTCGTTCGGAAGAGTTCACTGAGTAAGATATCGATCGCCAGGCCTTGTGATTTCTGTCTCCATCCGCCTCCTCCGGTAGATCGTTTTGAGGTTTTTGGCAGCGCTGCGCTGACGAAAACCACAAAACACTCCACTCTTCTCTTCTCTTCTCCGTGCCTCTTCTTCCTCCGTGGTAAAATCTTCTCCTAATTCGAGAGTCACCTGCCTTGTCACGCGGCGATGTGAAGAGTTTGTTAGCAATGGAGAATGTAACAGTAGCGGTGACATTATCAGCGGCGCGGGTGGCACCGCGCCCTCCCGGTCAGAGCGTCTTTGTAGCCGCGGGCGTAAGAGCGTGGAGGGGATTGGGCCGAATCAGGAGAAGACTTTACCATCGGGTAACTAAACCGCGAACTTTGTCGTTAACTATATTCGTTCGAAGTTAGTTGACGACAAAGTTTACGGGATAGTTAGGCGGGAGAGTAGTTAACGACAAAGTTAACGGAATAGTTAGTAAGAGTGGCTTGTCCGTGTGCCATACAGATCAGGATGAGGGGCGGCCGGAGAAGAGATTTGAACAGAAGGTAGCGAAGGCGGAGTTACACGACGCAGATACTTAATCGTAAATATCGAAGCCGTGCTTATGCGTTACTGTGACGGTCATCTCTGCTGATCTCATGCTTAAGGGTCGGGTGTGCAAAGACTGAGACGGGCACTTCGGTCATGTGTTCAATTGGCTTTAAGACTTTATCGTAATAAGCCTGATCAAATGCATGTTTGCATACCGGACTATACCGTTTCAGATCCGGCAGACTATACATCCTTTCCCATATCTGCCTGAGTGGTTCATGCTTTATGTTGCCGTAGCTGATTTGCACATGTGGACAGGTCATAACATCACCGAATGCGGTAATATGTATCCGTTCCTTGCCGCCAGGGCATCCTGCTCTGCCGCTGAAATTGACTATGGTGTCGGCCCTGACTATGCCGATTTTCAGAAGCTCTTCGTATTCAGCCATGTCTTCCAGAGTGAGCCGGTGTCGGGATTCACCCGCCACTGCGCCACAGGACGAAATGGGATTGAGAAGCACAAATACATTTCTGTGCCGGGACGCGAATTCAATGATCTTTCTGATTTCGCTGAAATTGGTACGCGTTAGAACGGTACTTAAACAGACTATGAGACCGAGTTCCTGTGCATAGGCAAATGCCTTCATTACTTCTTCCCAGTTGCCAGGAATCCCTCTCAAATGATCGTGCACATCCGGGCTCATACTCTCAATGCTCAACTGAAGAGTGTCCAGACCGCTCTGTTTCAGTCTCTTGAGCTTCTCTGCAGTAATCGACAGCGAGTTGGTGACCAACGACAACAAATGAAACCGGGGCCTGATGCCTCTGGCAATGTAGCACAGTTCGTCAATGTTCCTGGTCATCGGTTCGCCACCGGTAAGATTGATGTGCATAGCGCCCAGTCTGCTTGCCTGTTTGAAGGCATCCACAATCTGGTCGGGAGTTAGAATTGTTCTCTTTTCCGATTTATACAGCAGATGCGCGGAACAGAAGCGGCACTTTGAGTTGCAGACATTGGTCACAGCAAAATCCACTGTACGAAGTACCGGCTGTCTAAAGACCATAGCTCTGGCGTACCCGCTGGCGACCTTGATTGACACCAACGGCTTCTTCCGAAGGAAGACAGAATGCTTCAAGGCGTTACTAATGTTCATTGCTGACCCTTGATCATATCTTTCAGAGCATATGCGATCAACTTGTGGCCTTCGGGTGTGGGATGGCAAGGGTCGAGATACATGCGGCCCATTGGACCTTGTTTGATCTCCTCAGCAAGAAGCAGCTGGTTAACTGACAGATAACCACAACCCTGTTCACCAGCCACTTTTGAGAGAAACTCCCGATACGTCCGCCTGCAACCTTCCGGGAACGGATGGCATTCAAGCGCCAGCTCAAGGTATTCACGACCTTCCCTGATCCGGCCCGCCGCCGTCATTGCATATCCCTTCAGCCACAACGCATAGACATTCCGAGGTGTTGTCCGGAGTTGGGCTTCTGCTGCGTCAATGGCTTCATCTGCCTTGCCGTTGTTGGCAAGGCGATAGACATCCCGGCACCAGTCGGCCCACAGGTCGAGATCGGGTAGTTTTCTGGAAACAAACGGCGGTTTATACAAGTTAACGGGTGGCTCCATAACGATTACCTGTGCACGCTTTTCGTTTGCACCAGTGATCAGTTGACGGATGTTGTTGGTAAAGTCAGCTGTGCTCACCCGTGGAGAAGCGCCGGTAAGTGATTCGGCGATGAAGGGTCTCGGCGATTGCGGGTTGACTGCCTCTCTCAGCCAGATGGCAAAGCGGCTGTAAGACATAATGTTTTGAAACCGGATCATCCACCGCTGCGACTCGCCAATGGCCCGATCACTTTGTGCGGCCGGCCATGAGTCGTTGTTGCCGGCGCACACAATTACTACTTCGGGTTGCCACCTGCTGATCAACTCAGTGGCTGCAAGCCTCATCTGATAGGAACTGTATCCAGGAACGCCGGCATTAATGACCTGCCAGTGCGTATTGGTACCGGCAGACTCATTGAGCAGCTTCTCGAGAATTGAAGTAAAGCATTCAGGCCCCTCAACACCCCATCCAAACGTTGTGGAATCGCCGATGCACAGGATATTGCGACAATTCGTGGCGAAATCACTGGCCCGGCAGCCGTCCATATTGGTTTGAACCTTCACGCCACGAAACTGCAGGCTCACATGTGGTCTCAGTTTCCAGTACAATGCGGGGTCCTGGATAAAGAGAGCAGGTGAATTTGTGTCGTTGCCGAAATAGATCGCGCGGTACTGTTGCAGCACAGGATCGGCGAGCCGCACTATAACCTCCGGAATCCCCCACAGAAGGAGTACCGGAGCAAGCACAGTTAGCAGGCGCAGCCAGCGTGTGCTGGATTTGTGACTGAGCGTCATGAATATAAAATGCACGATACTCGCCTAAGATGCAAGACGGAGTAATAGTCCGGCGCATCTGCGATTAGGTGCAGTGTGTTTCGCCTTTGTCCCGACGCGCCTGGACTGAAACAACAATTTGCTCACATACACAATCTATTACCGCGCGACAACGTGCGCGGCACGGCGCAAGCGCCGGCCCTACATTGCACATGCCGTCCGTTGTAGGGCCGCCGCTCGCGGCGTGCCGCCTGTAAGGGTAACTGTGAAGTGTACCCTTGTTTCCTTCTCGAAAGATCCAGCCGTGC
>JBAXMA010000417.1:0-3252 GCA_037134535.1 bacterium | reverse complement strand
ATCCTCAATCCACGCCTCGCTGCCACCCTCCATGTTAAGGACAGTCTTGAAACCCATCTTCTCGAGAACAGCTCCACCCATGCTGGAGCGATAGGCCGAGTTGCAAACAGTGAGGACCGGCATGTCTTTTGACAGGCGCTTACCGTCGACAAACAGCTTGTTCAACGGCATATTCAACACGTTGCCAATGCGCAGGCTCATCCATTCGCTCGGTAGGCGGACGTCCACAACGACGGGTGCAGTGCCGGCCTTCATCTGCTGATAGAGAGCATTAGGCTTCACGAGTGTGAGGGATCCAACAGGCAAGTTGGCCTGTTTCCATGCTTCCAGACTGCCCTGTATGTAGCCAACGGGCGCATCGTACCCGATGCGTTTCAGGCGGAAGGCTGATTCCTGGACTTCGCCATCCGAGCCAACCAGCACGAATGGTTCGCCCCAGGGAATCATGATGCCGGTCCAGGTCTCAAAACGGCCGCGAATGCCGATGTTGATCGCGCCCTGCGGATGCGCCGTAGCAAACGACTTGCCGTCACGTAGGTCGATCAGCCAAGTGCCTTTCTGCTCTCTCGCGAGGACATCGGCAGCAGTCAAAGCAGGTGGTGTGACCTTTTCCCAGTCCACGAGTGGTGGGCCGTCGTGGTTCATTTTTGCGTTGTGCTTGAAGTACTGGGGGGCATCGGGAAGACCGTCGATCACTGCCGTGATGTATGACGGCAGGTCCTTGTGTTGCAGATAGGGGTTTCCCTGTCGTTGTTCGCCGATCGTGGAGACGGGCTTGTCGCTCAGGTTCGCACCACAGAGCGAGCCTGCCCCGTGGGCCGGAAAGAACCGCGTGTCGTCGGGCAGTTTGGACAGTTTGTCCTTCCATGAATGATAACCCATTTCCGCCAGTTCCGCGGCGCTCATGCTATCGCCCATCAGGTCGGGACGCCCGACGCTGCCGATAAACAAGGTGTCACCGGTGAGAACGAATGTTGGATTCGTTTCTGAGGCTGGATGGTACACATAGAGGCATGTACCATCCGGGGTGTGCCCCGGAGTAGTTGCAATAACAGCGCGGACTTTGCCAAAGGTAATGACATCCCTGTCCTGAACCGGCTTGTGAGAATACCCTGCCTTGGTGGCAGCATTGACAATGATCTCCGCGCCAGTGGCCTTGGCTAGTTCCATGTGCCCCGCCACGAAATCAGCATGCGAATGGGTGAGATAGACCCGAGTGATCTTCAAGCCCAATTCCTGTGCATCCTTAAGGTAACGGGCGATGTCACGGGCTGGATCCACGATCATGGCTTCCCCGCCGCTGCCAATCAGATAGGAGTAGTGCGAGAGAACGGCCAGGTTGTACTGACGAAACACGAAGTCAGCGGCCTTCTGTTCTGTCTCCTTCACCAGTTGAACATTGGCCGCCTCATCGCCATGCGTTGCCGCCTCCGCATCACCCGGCAGTGTAGCCCCCTGTGCCACAGCGGCGGCAATCAGCATGCTCACCCACAAACATCCAAACATGTTCGAAATTTTCATACCAGAGATCCCTTCTTGTGTCTCGTTCTCGATCTGCGGGAACATTACTTGATGAGCCAACCTCTTGCTATGGGGAGTAACCCTGCTGACAGGCCCCGTCGATGCGATCCGCGCCGTACCCATTTTCATTCGCCGATCACTGGTGATGCATTTCGTCGTTCGATCTCTCCCTCATGCTATATGCCCGCTCATATACAGTATAGGTTCACAGCTTTCATGCTTCATCCTGTTTCAGCCATCTTACCAGCCAGAACCCATCACTGCTTTGAGAAAGCCACTTCCGGAGACGTCTAATGTAACCCTCCTCTGCTTGAGACTCGTATGGATCAGGGCCGTTGTATATAGGGCAAACCACTCATTTTCTATGATAAATACCCTAGATGTGCAGGTACGCGCGCTTAGTTTGCCAATTGACGGTTCGCATATTCCTCCTGAATGACTGTCAGAACGCAGTCTCTATTGCAGGCAGCAGCCGGATATAATCCCCCGGCATAATTGAGCAAGCTGTAAAACTGAAGTAGGAATCCGGCATGTCACTATTGAACTATTAGGAATGAAAACAATACGAACCGGCAATCAGCTTCAGCTTGGAATGAATCACCAGGAGTGGACTACTCCAGGCCAACAGGCTGATGGACGTTTATGGGCGGTCTTTATCGGGGCTGAATTATTGGCTATCGTGGAATACCGTAAAGGTGCTGACGAAAATAGAAGCCGTCATTGAATCACTTATGACTATTCCAGGCGGCGAATAATAGACACCGTTCCTAAACCTGCTAACCGGACTTTTGACTCGTCGGGTTCGAGGGGCAAGTCAATTCTGCCGTGGTCCCATTTCAGCAACTTGAACAGCATCTATGACATAGGGCTTCAATCATCTGACAATGATCGTCGTGCCCTGCGGGAGCAGCATAAGCAGGACACGCTTGTTATCCGTATCGATTACAACTATCCCACGGCTGCAGCCCGTGTCGCCGTAGTTTATCGTCCACAACGGCAGTATCGGATCGTTCCCGTTGTACTGAAACATCACTATCGGTGCAGTGCTGCAACCAGTCACACCCGGCGCTCTGGCCAGATTCAGCGTGGCGTTGGTACCGAACCCGATGGTGCTGCCAATGCCGGTCAGGTTGACAGTGTCGTTGATGGGCGAAACACCGCCACCAATCTCCCAGTCCAACACCGCATTGTTGGTGAGAATCAAGCACATGCCGGTGCCGGAGAGGGTCAGCGTGCCGGCTGAATTCGAACCCGGGGCGAGGTGCCCGCCGCTTTCGACTGTTACCTCGCCGAAGACGGTCCCGCTGCCGCCAAGGATTGCACCGGTCTTGACGATGGTAACCGTCCCGGTGGTACTGCCATTCACCTGCAGCGTTCCATTGCTGATGGTGGTAACACCGGTGTAAGTGTTTGCGCCTGAGAGGATCAGCGTTCCGGTGCCGCCCTGCGTCATCGCGCCAGTACCGGAAATCACACCCGACAGGGTTTGTGTCGCCGTGCTGGCATAGGTGAATGCGCCACTGTTGATGATCCTGGCGACATAATTACCGCTGCCCAACTGTCCCGCTTCTCCAACGGTCAATGCCCCGCTGCTGATTGTCGTCGCCCCGGTGTACGTGTTCGTGCCGGTGAGAGTCAGTGAACCGGTGCCGCTCTTCGTCAGCACACCGACACCGGAAATCTGGCCCGACAGCACTTGCGGTGCCGAACTGGCATACTCCAGGATCGTGC
>JBAXMA010000416.1:0-3281 GCA_037134535.1 bacterium | reverse complement strand
AGCGACCATTGGCGGAGTTGTGGTTGGAGTACTGATCATGGGCACAGTGCAGAATGCGATGAGTCTGAGGAATATCGACACCTTCTATCAATACGTGATCAGCGGGGCAATTCTGCTGACAGCGGTGATATGCGACCGTTTCCGGCACCGGAGGACGGACTAAGACGCTGCAGCAGGTGGCCAGAGGAGGACGCAGGCGAGGTAGATCCAGACTCCTAAAATCACCAGCCAAGACACAAGCTGGAAGAATATGCGGACTCCGGACTTCTTTGGTTTCACCAACTGAATGGGGTCGGGGGCAGCAGAAATGGCCGGAGCAGCTGTCCTGAGAGCAGATATGGGCTGAGGAGCTCTGGAAGGCTTGGCAGGTTTCAGCGGTTGGGCGGATATGGGTTGAGGTGCCTGGGAGACGCTCGCTCTCACCGTGCTGAGGGCTGTCTCGTCGATCTTTGGAGCATGGAGTTTGTTAACTTTTGCTTGTGACAGATCTTCGATCACAGTGGACCAGGAGCGGTAGCGCTTGTCCTGGTTCTTTACCATCATCTTCGCGATGATTCCGGCCAGCGCCAGTGAGATGTCGGGATTTATGTCACGCGGATTGGGCAGGCAGTCGATGAGCTGCTTTTGCATCACCTCTTCACCGGATGAATCTACGAAGGGTATAATGCCTGTCGCAACCTGGTACAAAGTTGCACCGAGTGAATAGATGTCTGTTCTGCAGTCCAGTCCGCCCCGTCCCTGAATCTGTTCCGGGGACATATAGTTAGGTGTTCCCACAATCATCTCATGGGTCTGGCCGGTCGCCGGGTCGAAATGTGTCTCCACTCTGGCCATGCCCATATCTGCTATAAGTGTGCTGCCGTCGGGGTGCATTACGATATTGTCCGGCTTGATGTTTCCGTGATAGAGATTCTTCGCGCTCCATGCGTAGTCGAGTGCTTCGGCTAGTGCAGTGGCGATGGGAAAGATATCCTTTTCGGGCAGGCGGAATTTCTCTGCAAGTAAATCGCCAAGTGTTCTGCCGTCGGAGCCACCCATCACTACATAGTACATCCCGGCACGCTCGCCGATGTCGATAAGTTCAAAGAATCCGGCGTGTTTAAGGGATGCGACCTTCCGCATCTGGTTCAGAATGCCATCGACCTTGGCCTGATCATCGGCTGTACCTTCGGTGTTGAGAATCTTTAGAACGACCGGGCGTTTCAGAGAGGTCTGAATGGCTTTCCATGAAGTCGCAGTGGCACCTTCCCGTATCTTCTCAACCACTGTAAAGCCCGGTATGTCTGGTATGGTCATTATGCAGTTCCAAAAGATGCTGCCGCCTGCAGTGCTTCTGAATCAGTGGCTACTATGCAGTACCCAATGATCAATGCCAACAGAAATTTCAGTGAACGCCCTCAGTTACGGGGCTGGGTTCCCTGCCGTCCGTCAGCCGACTGATGCGGCAGGAGCCTGAATTTCGCCCCAGCGCCGCAAGGGCGCTGGGAGGCCCACCACTTAACTGTCCCATTACATTTCAGTTGCATTCCGGTGCGGAGACACTACGTTTCATGCAGATGGAGAGGAAGTTGGTGTCGGGCCACAGAAACTGAATTGGATATCCAGATCGGGAGCGGGACATGACAGGGAGGGGTTGCCGGTGAAGATTGCAGTGTGCTGTGGCGGAACGGGTGGCCATATATTTCCCGGACTGGCGGTTGCGGAGGAGTTGAAGTCCCGCGGCCATGTGGTTGTGTTGTGGTTGGCGGGGCGCAATGTAGAGGGGGCAGCTGTCACTGGATGGACCGGAGCAGTCGTTACGGTGCAAGCGCATGGATTTGCAGGCATTGGCTTGAGGTCGGTAGTAGCTGCTTATTCATTGATTAGATCGTTCTTCTTCTGTCGAAAGCGCATGAAAGAAATGCGGCCTTCGGTCCTTCTCGCGATGGGCAGTTACGCGTCGGTGGGTCCTGTGCTTGCAGCCAGGTCTCTGGGCGTTCGTGTCGTCCTTCACGAGGCCAATGCCGTTCCGGGCAGGGCAATCTCCATGCTCGCGCGCTGGGCTGATATTGTTGCAGTGAGTGATGAGGGCACGCGTCGATTCCTCAAAGGCCGCAGGTGCGTCTATACCGGTTTCCCGGTGAGAAAAGAGATTGCCTGTGTTGTGAGAAAGGGAAATGGATCGGGTCTGTTTACGATCCTGGTGCTCGGAGGCAGTCAGGGCGCGCACGCAGTGAACGAGGTGGTGGCCACCGCGGTTTGCACCGCGCACAAGACTGGACTTAAGCTGAAAGTGATTCATCTTTCCGGCCTGCGGGACGAAACAGCAATGAGAGCTCGGTACGAGCAGGCGGGAGTGGCTCACGAGGTGCATGGCTTCCTGCGGCAGATGGAACAGGCATACTCAGTCGCCGATTTTGCAATTTGCCGTGCCGGTGCCGCCACATGTTCTGAACTGGCAGCAGTAGGATTGCCATCGCTGCTGGTGCCGTTGCCAGGGGCGCCTCGTGATCACCAGACGGCTAATGCCCGCGCCATGCTGGCGCGTGGCGCTGCAGATATGATCGAGCAGGGGAAACTCACCGTTGAATGGCTTGTCGCTTACCTGCAATCTACTGCTTTGGACTGTAAGAAACTCGAAAAGATGAAGTCTGCCGCATCCGCAGCGCACGCTGGTGATGCGACAGCTACCCTTGCCGGCCTTGTGGAGACAACCGGGAAAGAGGCGGTTTGTCCGCAGTGATCACCCAGTAGGGACAGTCCGTGAGCCGATGGCAGGTGGTGTCTTCGAAACCGGCGAGGGACAGCAGGTGCCGTACCTCGTCCTCAGGATATACCCGGCCTGCCGGACTCGTTAACATCATGTTTATCGAGAAAAGTATTGAGAATACCGGCTCTGTCCTACCGTGCTGCAGCATCATGTCGACCACAAAAACTCTCCCGCCCGGTTCCATGGCTGCGAATATTGTCTTGAAAAGAGAAGCGGCGAACGCAGGGTCTTCCTGATGAAGCGCGCCCGAGTATAGCACCGCGTCGAAACCTCCCGGTAGCGGATCGGAGTGATAGTCTCCTGGCTCAAACTTGACTCTAGCCGCGCACGGCCGTTCCGCGACCAGTGACCTTGCTACGGCCAGCACCGGCGGCAGATCGAACAAAGTAACTTCCAGACCGGGATATCTCTCTGCCAGCTGGGTACTGAAAGTGCCGGGGCCGCATGCGATGTCGAGCAGTTTCAGCCTGCCTTTCACGTCCAGAGCAGGAATCAGGGCCGGCGCCATGGCGAGTGCCCGGCTGTGCATTCC
>JBAXMA010000415.1:0-3281 GCA_037134535.1 bacterium | reverse complement strand
GAACATGAAGCAGGTTCCGCACATGGTAGGCACCATGATCGAGATCCCACGCGCATGTCTGCTGGCAGACAAAATGGCCGAGGAATCAGAGTTCTTCTCATTCGGCACAAACGACCTCACGCAGATGAGCTTCGGCTTCAGTCGCGACGACATCGGCAGCTTCCTGCCGGAGTATCTCGACAAGAAGATCATTGCTGCCGATCCATTCCAGACAATCGATCAGGATGGCGTGGGCCAGCTCATTCAGATGGCCGTTCAAAAAGGTCGCAGCACTCGCAAAGACCTGAAGGTAGGCATTTGCGGCGAACAGGGCGGCGATCCTGAATCCGTAAAGTTCTGTTTCAAGGCAGGTCTGAACTACGTGTCCTGCAGCCCGTTCCGTGTTCCGATTGCACGACTGGCAGCAGCACAGGCTTCGCTCAGGAAGTAGCATATCAATGGCAGCCCCGCAATCGGCGGGGCTGCCATGCTTTACAGGCATAACCATGCGATTCCGCTCATCGTTGGTCTCATGCGGCGTTGCGGCGGCGCTATTCTGTATTGCCGCGGCAGCGGCACGGACCAGTGCTGCTGAATCAACCACGAATACTCCAGCTCGCAATAGTATCTCAATCGCACAAGCCGCCATCTTTGGTGTCGTTGAAGGGCTGACCGAGTATCTTCCTGTATCGTCGACGGGGCATCTCATCCTGACCGGACATTGGATGGGCCTGAGCCAATTGAGCGGGGAAAGAGGACCGCTCGGCCCGAAGATCGAGAAAGATCAGGCACTGGACGCTTTCGAGATCGTGATCCAGCTGGGTGCCATACTCGCGGTCCTTGGTCTCTACCGGCGGCGTGTGAGGCAAATGTGTCTTGGTCTGGCAGGACGGAGCAAAGACGGCCTCCGCCTGACAGGTTTGCTGATCGTCGCGTTTCTGCCGGCGGCAATCTGCGGGCTTCTCCTGCGAAAACCCATCAAGGAATTCCTCTTCAATCCCCTCGCGGTTGCCATCGCACTATTTGCCGGTGGTGTGGCAATGATAGTCATCGAACGTATCATCCGGAAACGCGGTCCCGCACCTGTGCAAAGCGTTGACAACATGGTCATGAAACACGCGCTGATCATCGGGCTGGCGCAGTGTATAGCCATGTGGCCCGGCGTTTCACGCAGCATGATAACCATCGTCGCAGGACTCGTCGTCGGTCTGGATATTCTCGCAGCTGCAGAATTCAGCTTCCTGCTCGCCCTCCCCACCCTCGGTGCTGCTACTCTGTATGAGGGATTCAAGAGCTGGGATGTTCTCATGTCTTCGGCTGGTCCGGCATCACTTGCCATCGGCCTGGTCGTGAGCGGCATTGTTGCCGCCATCGCTGTCAAAGGCTTGGTGAAATGGCTGACCGGACATGGCCTCCTTTCCTTCGGCATATACCGGATCCTGCTGGCGCTGGCCGTGCTCCTGCTGCTCTAAATTGGGCTGTTGACGTGCGGGTGCCACATGCTATCATTGTGATAGCAATGAAGAAGGAGCTGTTCTATGAGCCAGGTACTGATACGCGACGTGGACGAGACGGTGCTCTCAGTAATCAGGGAGCGCGCGCGCACTCGCGGGGTCTCGATGCAGAAAGAACTGAAGAGCATCCTGTACCGGGTAAGAACATGGTCCGAGGCTGAAACATCTCAAACTGTCTATCCACCCGTTCGTCCGGCAAAAGTGGCGGGTAAACCCGCGTCGCGAATGCTGGTTGAGGAACGGAGATGATCCTGTACTATCTTGATGCAAGCGCGTGGATCAAGCGGTACTGTGCCGAAGATGGAACGGCAAATGTGGCCGGATTGTTTGACGCTGGACCGGCGATTGCATGCTCCGCGCTCGGGTTGGTGGAGGTGTTGTCCACCATGGTGAGGAAAGGCAAGTCCGGGGACATGAGGCCGGGGGACACGAGGACAAAATGTCGTGAAGTGGAGCGGGATTTCGAGTCATTTCACAAAGTGTTTCTGACGCCATTACTGCTCAAGCGCGCTTGCGAATGCGCTCGCCATCACGGTCTTCGGGGTTCGGACACAGTACACCTTGCCTCATGCCTCGAACTACAAGGACAGGACTGGGGCAGCGGTGCGGATATTGTCATGGTTTCATCAGATGCTGAGCTGCTTGCCGGTGCTGGTGAATGCGGGCTCACGACGCGCAACCCCGAAAAAGAACAGGTCGTACTTCCTGCCACGAAATGAGGACGGGCATCTGCGCCTGAGAGTTGTCAGCAGCATTGCGCTGGCCGCGAAGCGGCCAAGGCGATAGCGCATCTCTTCTCTGCATTCTCTGCGCAAGATTTCTGCTCCCCTGTAACAGAAAAGCAATCGGCAAAGATTACTTGCTCCCCATGCCGTCAAGAAGACTGCGTCGTTTGGCTGCATAGCTGCACCGGATCACAGATGCGCCCTGAGCACGGCGACTGAGCCGTGGCTACAGCCCGTTGCCTTACTTGTTTTTTAAGTCGGAGCAGGGCAAAAATAGTTTGCACTTTGTATTGCAAAGCACTCTGCGTGATGTTACATTTATGGTGTCGAAAGGGAAAGAAGGGGCAAATTGTGACGAAGTTCAGCATCAGTTTGGTCCCGTCGAGGGGATATCACTTGAACGGATAACATGATCGCAGATCACATACATGATGCGCTTGCGCAGGTTCGGAAGCTGCGAGAAATAGTGCTCCAGAAGAAGCTGTTCAAGGGCTACTCCGGTAGGGCTCGTATCACCTGCGGAGTCGTAGCGCTTGCCGGCGCAGCTGTCCTTTCATCCGAAGCAGTCTCCCCGGATCCACTGTCTCATCTGGCAGGATGGGGTGCAGTGCTGGCCGTTGGACTAGTCATCAATTACGCCGCACTGGCGTACTGGTTCCTCTTCAATTCCGAGGCGGGACGCAATCCGCTCATGCTGAAGCCCGCAATAGATGCCGTTCCTGCCCTCGCCGTCGGTGCCGCGCTCTCTGTAGCGCTCATATTGACTGAACAGTACGATCTGCTTTTCGGTGCATGGATGTGCCTGTACGGGCTTGCCCAGGTTGCCTACAGGCAATCCCTGCCGCCGGGGATATACCTGGTCGGTCTGTGCTATATCACAGCCGGGGCGTACTGTCTTCTCAGCGCATGCAGCGCCCTCCACCTCCCCTGGCCTCCCGTTTCATTCACCAACCCGTGGCCCATGGGCATAGTTTTCTGCCTCGGTGAAGTCGCCGGAGGTATAGCCCTGATCCGCGACAACAATCGCACGGAGGCCCGATCCAATGACTGACAGGCAAGCAGG
>JBAXMA010000414.1:0-3282 GCA_037134535.1 bacterium | reverse complement strand
GGGCGCCGGATGTAGTGGCGCGCGACGGCGGCATTTCAATGCTCTACCAGCGCCATGCGGCCAGCGGCCATTATGAATTGTTTCTTGCCCATTCGAGGGACGGCATTAACTTTGAGCCCGTGGTAGAGGCCCCTGTTTTCTCGCCGGCACCGGACGGATGGGACAGTCATGATGTCGTTACCGGCAGGCTTATCCAGAGTGGCGACTGCTTCTATCTGTTCTACGGTGGAAGCGCGACGCTTGTCGATCAGCCTGCTGCATTTGGTCTGGCAAGGTCCATGGATCTCATTCATTGGGAACGGCATCAGGGAAATCCGGTGTTTTCGTGCGGTCCGGAGGGATCAGAAGATGCTGGAGCTATCTGGTTCCCGTCGTTGATAGAGACGGAGGAGGCGTTTGTTCTTCTTTACGAGGGCAGTCGTGGCAACTACAGTGGCGAACTGTCATCTCAGATCTGCATGGCGTGGATAAGAAGAGTATTGTAGGTTCAATGCGCGGTGAAGCGGAGACAATGTAATGAGCGGATCAGTTCACCCTAACGTGGTCTTTGTTTTTGCCGACCAGTGGCGTGCGCAGTCTGTCGGCTATGCTGGTGACCCCAACTTGACCGGCAGGACTCCGAACCTTGATAGGCTTGCCGCCCGGAGTGTCAACTTCTCCAATGCCGTTTCATGCTCGCCAGTATGCACCCCGTATCGTGGCAGTCTAATTACCGGACAGTATCCCACTACACATGGTCTATTTCTCAACGATCTTTGCCTCAGTAGCAGGGCCGTTTCACTGGCACAGGCGTTCTCAGCTGCAGGCTATGACACCGGCTGGATTGGCAAGTGGCACATCGACGGGAACGGTCGCGGTGCCTATATTCCGCCTGAACGCCGGCAGGGTTTTGACTACTGGAAGGTTCTGGAATGCACTCACGACTACAATCACTCCCGTTACTATGCTGGAAATGATCCCACGCCGAAATACTGGGAAGGCTACGACGCAATAGCCCAGACGCGTGACGCACAGACCTACATTGAGCAGCACGCTAAAGGTGAGAAGCCGTTCATTCTCGTTATGTCGTGGGGCCCTCCGCATGATCCCTGCGGAACGGCGCCGGAAAAATACCAGGCCATGTTCAAGGCCGAGAACATCAAGCTGAGGCCTAATGTCCCCCCTGAAATGGCTGAAAAAGCCCGGAAAGATCTGGCCGGTTATTATGCCCACATAGCTGCGCTTGATGACTGCGTGGGTGACCTGATGAAGACGATCGACGAGACTGGAATTGCCGGAAATACTGTGTTTGTCGTGACTTCCGACCACGGCGACATGCTCGGTTCGCAGGGGCTTGAGCGCAAGCAACTGCCGTGGGAGGAATCGATCATGGTCCCGTTTCTTATGCGATACCCGGCGGCACACGGAACAGAAGGGCGTGAAGTTCGTATGCCGATCAACACCCCCGACATCATGCCGACGCTGCTCGGACTCTGTGACGTTCCAATTCCCGATACAGTTGAAGGCACTGACTATTCAGGTGTCGTCAAGGGTGGTAAGGAATACGAGGATCGTGCGGCGCTAATTATGTGTGTTGCGCCCTTTGACCGTTGGGCGCGTCCCATTGGTTCCGAGTATCGCGGCGTTCGTACCAGTTGCTGCACATATGTCCGTAATGCAAGGGGCCCGTGGCTGCTGTACGATAATGAGAAGGATCCATACCAGCTCAATAACCTTGTGGGCTTGCCTGAGCACGCTAAGTTGCAGTACATCATGGAGTCCGTACTGCAGAGGGAGCTGAAGGCTGCAGGCGACGAGTTTATGCCATCTGAGAAGTACATCGAGAAGTGGAAGTACAATGTGGACGAGTCCTTCACAGTGCCGTATTGGGAGAAGGAGTAATTGCGAGACATTTTGGCTTGTTTATAGGTCTTGATGGTCAGGTTGGTGCAACAATTGAAAAGGAGGCGTGGTAATATGCATATGGTGCTCTCGCTATTGATGGTCTTTGGTCTGATCTTGTCGATGCCTGTTCTGGCGGCGGATAATCCGGGGAATGTCATTCTGATGGGATGGGACGGTGCTCACCGCGATCATGTCAAGGCACTCTTAAAGGATGACAAGCTCCCGAACCTGAAGAAGTTGATCGCAGAAGGTACATTTGTTGACATTGACGTCACCTCCGGTGCGACGGATACAAAGGCGGGATGGACACAGATTCTGACGGGTTACAAACCGGAAGTCACCGGTGTTTACAATAACGGCAAATACCAGGACGTGCCGGCCGGGTATAGCGTCTTTGAGCGCCTGAAAGAGCGGTTCGGGACTAATACATTTGCTGCCGTAGCGGTTATCGGCAAGAAATCACACTGCGGTGAGATCAATGAGCCGTTCAAGCGGCCATGTGAACCAGCCACGGATGGCGCTGAGGAGGCGACTGCGAAGAAGGACGAGAAAGATAAAGTCGCCGGTGCTATTGTTGAGGAGAAGACCGGGAAAGTTGATGCGAAAGACAATGTTGCCGGCAAGGGCGGCAAAAAAGCCGGAAACAAGAAAGGCGTGGGCAGGAAGATGGCTGCAAAGAATGCCGGACTTGGCCGTATCGTTGAAGAAAACGGACAGAAGTTTATGGTGTTCGGCGGCTCGCCATACTACACGATGCACAAGGCTTGCGATGAATGGCACATTGGTCTTGAGAAGGATGGCAAGGTTGGCGACAAGGCCATTGAGCTCCTGGACAAATACAAAGAGAAACAATTCTTCTTCTTTGTTCACTTTGCCGAGGTCGACCACGTAGGCCACAAATCCGGAGAGCCGTCGAAAGAATACAATGACGCAATCATTTCCGGCGATACGCAACTGGGACGACTCGTTGAAAAGCTTCAGGCATTGAAACTGTACGATAAGACGAAGATCTATGTCACGGCAGATCACGGGTTTGATATTGGCGCAAAAGGCCACAGTTATGCGCCATATGTGTTTCTGGGAACCAACGACAAGAAGGTGGCTCGAGATGGTACACGTGCTGACATCGCTCCCACGGTCCTGGACAACTTCGGCCTCGATCTCGCGAAGTTTATGCCGGCCCTTGACGGAGAATCCCTTCGGCAGGCAGCCGTAAAGCCAGTAGAAAAAGCGCCCGCCACGAGACCTGGTGCTGCCGACGCTAAGAAAAGAAGTAAGAAAGAGTAGTCGCGAAATGCATCTGTTTGCCGGTCTGTTTGGCGGGAAGCGGCTGAAGGGATGATATGGAAAAGCCGGCATCAGGAGCTGAGACGTTTCAAGGGCAAAGTTGATCCTTGC
>JBAXMA010000413.1:0-3289 GCA_037134535.1 bacterium | reverse complement strand
CATGAACACCTTCCGCGAAGGAGAACGCCTCAAACTTCTGGCGCGGATCACGATTAGGTTTGGCAAGCTCCGCCAGAATATCGTTAAGAGTCGGAAGCCCGATCTTATCCGTGACATACTTGGCGGGCTGGATCTTTCCGCGCAATAACGGGTCCTTGATAAGATCAGTGACCTCGCAGCCGAGATCAGCCGCAATCTTGTTCACGATGTCATAGCTTTCCGGGTGTACCGCGCTGGAATCGAGAGGATTTGCCGCGCCCTGGACGCGCAGAAATCCTGCAGACTGTTCAAACGCCTTTTCACCAAGTCGCGCAACCTTCTTCAATGCAGCCCGGCTCTTGAACGGGCCGTTTGTGTCTCTGTGTTGAATGATGTTCTTGGCTATGCTCGGGCCGAGTCCGGATACATATGTCAGCAGCTCTTCGCTTGCTGTGTTAACTTCCACGCCGACGCTGTTCACACAACTCATGACCGTGTCATCAAGACGGCCCTTGAGTTTGGTTTGGTCGACGTCATGCTGGTATTGACCCACCCCGATAGCTTTCGGATCGATCTTTACCAGTTCAGCAAGGGGATCCATGAGCCGGCGGCCGATGGACACCGCGCCGCGAACGGTAATGTCCTTGTCGGGGAATTCTTTTCGCGCCACTTCTGAAGCCGAGTAAACGGATGCGCCGCTTTCGTTTACCATCACGATTTGCACCGGCTTCTTGAACTTCAGAGACCGCACAAATGCCTCTGTTTCCCTGCCTGCGGTGCCGTTACCTATGGCGATGGCTTCAATTTTGAAATTCTCGCAAAGTTTTGGGAGCGTCTCTGCGGCCTCGCGGGCAGCGGCTGGCGAACTGGTCAGATACGCCACTGTGTCAAACATGAGTTTGCCCTGAGCATCGAGACAGACGAGCTTGCAACCGGTCCGGAACCCCGGATCCAGAGCGAGCACGGGTTTCTGTCCAAGAGGGGAAGACATCAGGAGCTCTCTGAGGTTCTCTGCAAACACCCTGATTGCCTCGGCGTCGGCACGGTCCCTCGCGGTCATCCGAGTCTCAACTTCCATCGACAGCGACAACAATCGCTTGTAGCAATCTTCCGCGGCCTCGCGTACCTGCTGAGATGCCGGGCTGTTTCCCTTGACCACACGGGAAGACAGCAGTGAAATTCCCGCGTCCACCGGTGGCAGCATGCTAAAGGAAAGGAATCCTTCCTTCTCACCTCTGAACATTGCCAGCATCCGGTGACTTGGCGCATCCGCAACGGGTTCATTCCAATTGAAATAGTCACGGAACTTCGCACCTTCGGCTTCCTTGCCCTTCACGGCCTTGCACTCAATCTTTGCATTACGTTCGAAGAACGAACGCATTTCTTTCCTGATATTGATATCCTCGCTGATCCATTCGCTGACGATGTCGCGGGCTCCGGCAAGTGCATCCTCGACATTCTCGACATTCTTCTCTTTGCTCACGTAATCAGCAGCGGCTTCTGCCGGATTGCTTGTACCTTCCTGCGCGAACAACAACTTTGCAAGCGGTTCAAGCCCCTTTTCCTTTGCGATCGTCGCACGGGTACGTCTCTTGGGCCGATATGGGAGATAGATGTCTTCGAGAGCAGTCATTGTGTCTGCGCCGGCAAGTTCCTTCTTAAGGGCAGGAGTAAGAAGTTCACGTTCCTCAAGCGACTTGATTATAGCAGCACGTCTGTCATCAAGAGCCTGCAACCTCGCCAGGCGGTCCCTGATGTGTGTTATGGCTACTTCATCAAGTTCGCCGGTAGCTTCCTTGCGGTACCTGGCAATGAAAGGCACAGTGGCACCTTCTTCAAACAGCATTGCCGTTGCAAGCACCTGTCGTACATTGATCTTCAATTCTTTCGCTACCATCTCAACGTGTTTGTCATTCATCGCGTATAAGTTCCTTGTTCGTGAAACGTTCACAAGCTTGATGATAAAGCGCGCAAGGTAGTCTTACCTTCTCTGCAAATCAATCACTTCCAGTCCTGTTCGTAATTGAACTTGGACGTAGATACAGCCCCGGGTTTGGCCCGCGAGCAGTCCATAAATGTTGATACATCGGCAGGGGCGGGGATCTGGAAGGCTTGCAGAGAGTAGATGCGTGTGAGCCCTTTCTCCGCCTTCTCAACCTCAAACTTCAGACCGCGGCCGTCCGTCATAATACCGAACATGGCCGGGACAGCGCGAGTGGTCAGTATCGCCGGCCGGCCAAAAGTGTATAGCTCGACCACGCTACGAGCGCGTGCCAGCATCGCATTAAGTGCGACCGAGTCGAGTTCAATCCATGCCTGAACCCGAGTCGCACCACAGTTGAGTAATTCGCGAACCGCCAGACTGTTGCATGCGGGCAGGGGGAAGGATGTGATGATCGCGATGCCCTGCGCCTTGCCCAGTAGCGTAAAGCCGTAGACGGAAGTCACGCGGAACCGCTTCACGCCCTGAGATATGAGAACGCGTATCTTTTCCCGGACCGCCGGCAGATCGAGCTCTGAACAGAAATCGGGCAGGATTACTTCCCATGTACCATGACCCGCTTCTGCTAGCGTCTTGACAGTGAAATTGGCATGGACCGGACTCGCGGCGCCCGTCGGAGCCAGCACCGATATCGTAATGCGAGCCGGTTCCGGGAAGGTAAGCGAGGTCATAAGGGCTTTGAAGCGCGCAAGTCCCTGCTTGCCGGGCTTCAGTGTGTCAAGACCGGGCTGTGCTTCCAGCCACTCCCAGAAGGCACGTCGAGCATCCTTGAGAGAAGTGGCTGGGAGGAATAGACGGCCAGTTACTGTAGCAGTAATTCGGCCGGCGACTAGTCTTTCGGATCTGGTACTGGCGAATTCAGTCTCGAGTGTTTCGGGCACTAGCGGATGCTGAATGGCCTCCCCGAGTTCAAGAGGATAATGCCATGCCGGTAACATAGCACCTGAGAAAGTTACAGTCAGCCCCTTTGAGTCTGCCGCAACTGCCAGGTCGACTGCCGCACGCGCAGGCGCGAGCTTGGCGATACGTGGTGAGAGATCAGGGTTCGATATACCCACCTTGTAGACGATCGAATTCCGGGTGACAGGCTTGTCGAAGTAGATAGTGGCGAACTGTCCCTTCTCAACACGGAACGCCGATTTGCCGTTAACATCCATTTTAGTCACTGTAAAGACAGGTCCCTCGTCGCCGCTATCAGGCTGGACCCGGATACGCTCATATACCAGAAGGCGTCGCGAAAGATTGACCTCGAACTTGCCCTGCGCAACGCGCGTAACGCGTCCGCACTGCAGGCCCGATGCACCCAGC
>JBAXMA010000412.1:0-3289 GCA_037134535.1 bacterium | reverse complement strand
CAATGTCCAAGTAAGAAATAGGTCACTCGCGTACTCCTTCAGGGGATACTCACGCATGACCCGCAGCGGAGTTGGCTGAGATTCCTGAACTTCTCCGATCTTAATTGTTGGATATTGGATATTCATTGTAAGTCGTGCATAACAAGCATGTTACAATAGAATGAGTCGTTCTTAGCTTAACACCTATGGGGTGGCACCGCGCCCTCCCTTATCGAAATCACTCGATTTTGTTCAGAATTGGGAGGGCCGGCTGCCACGCCGGCCGCTCTTCAGCAATTCTTTCACAGATTCTGACTCATTACCGGTATTGCTTGACCTCCCTGAGAGGGCCTGTTTGAATACATAGCCTTAAGGAGTCACTATCATGAAGGAACATGCCAAGTCAATTATTGTGCTCATGGTTACGCTTATTGTCGTAGCAGTCTCGTCGGGTTGCGCCGCCCTTGGCCGCAGCAAGACTTCGTATGGCGGCGCAGTTGGCGCTCTCGACAACGCCCAGCGGACGCGAGCGGACCTGCTTTGATTCTCCGTCAAGGCAATGTGACCCTGATCCGGAAGAAACGATTGCTCACCGGGGCGGTGTTTGTGTAGATCATAGTTCCACCGGTGGATAACACGTTCGAATACAAGGTGTCCGCCTTCCAGAAATCACCCATCCAATCGGCATAGTATGCCGTGTAGAGTCGTCCGACAACCCCTTGCCAGCTCAGATGGAAGCCGTAGCCCTCCGCCGGTCGCTCCTCGCCAACGCCAGTAACTTTGAACACACTTGCCGGGTCCATAGCATCGGAGCCGACAACTTCCTCCATGCCGTTCAACTGAAAATCACCATCCCAATCGCCTGCAGGAGCCAGAACAAAAACGGAACCACTTGCCGCACCGCCAATGTGGCCCATATTATCCTTCGCCCAGACGTAAACCCGGTTCGTTGCATTCATAATCAGGCCTGTGATCGTGCCAGTCATCACCGTTGTCCACCAGCCACCGGTCGATGATCCGCCATTCGTCGGGCTGTAGTAGTAGCCGGCAATACCGGAGCCGGCGTCAGCAAAGCCTGACCACACGCCGGTAATAGCGGTGCTGCCGACAATGTACGAGCCGAACGCGCTCTGCTGAATTGCAACTGTAGCGGCGCCGGCGGAAGGCGGCAGGACATCAATGCAGTACGGACCGGCGCCCGTAACGGCGCCGGCATTTCCAAAGACATCCACGGCCCTGACGCGCAACCACCAGTTTGAACCATCCGCCAGCGGCTGACTGGTCATCTGCTTCTCAGTCGTCACGACAGTAACAGGTGCCCCTCCCGACAAAGAATTAGTGAAAGCGTAGCCATAACCCGACAACCCGCCTCCATTGCCATCAGTTGCATGATTCAGCCACGATACAGCGACCACGCTGTTCGTGCTCCAGACGCCTGGTAAATGGGTCGGACTATCCGGCCTGGACGGCATGCCCGGCGGTTCATTATCCACCATAAACGGCTGGCTGGTTGCAGCTGTGCTCCAGAAGAATCCATCACTGGTCCTGGTGCGGACCAGGACGTTCGTGAAAAGCTGATGCGCCAACCCACTGTTGGTGGTATCCCACACAACCGACACCAGGTTGGTGACAAGTGCAGCACCGGCCTTGGCCGCAATACCAAGAACTTGCCATGCCCCGCCGTTTGACACCGCGACGCTTCCGTACGATGCAACAGCACCATGGATAAACGCAGGATCCCAGAGTACGCCAGTGTTCGTAGAGAACATGACCTCAAGCATAAGGTCGTAACCGGTTGAATCAGACACGGTATTGCTTATCGTCACACGCCCTTCCCCGTTCGTGGACGTCTGCGCAGCAAACTGATACGTGACCTCCGGCGGTGTCCCAACCTTCACAATAACGGGGATATTACTGACCGGTGCAAGCGGGTCGTTACTGAGCAGGTTCAGGAAGACAACTACCACGCTGCCATTCGAAAGACCTGCCGAGTTCAATGTCAGTACAATATTAGTTGCCCCGCCGGCTGTCAGCACGCCATTCGTGTGAGAAACATTCAACCAGTTGTTTGTGCCGGTTTGCGGCTCAATGACAACATCATCAATATACCACCCTTCATCAACAACAAAGGCATCGGACCCGAACCGGAAGCGAACAAACGCAGTCTTTCCATCATACGACGAAAGATCGAATGTGGCCTTGCTCCACCCGCCAGTTCCCCCAAAGCACGGAGTCTCCGGATCAAACGGCGAGGCAGGGTTCGGGGTAATCAAGTAGCTATATCCCCACACAGGCATAATCTGCTTAAAGGAAGTACCGCCATCAACCGACACTTCCACGATCCCGCCGTCCCATGAATGGCCGGACAACTCTTCATCGACTTCCGTCCCTGACCAATGATTGAAAGTCAGTACTGACGATGCGGCAAGATGCACCGGCCGGCTCACCAACGATGCGTCCATGCTGTTCAGGTAGAGCCCTGACGACTCCACACCGCAGTACCATGATCTTCCCGGCGATGAACTACGTCTGGAAGTTATGTGCCAGGAGTCGTTCTCTCCGGAATGAGTCCACTGGTTCGTCCCTGCTTCAATATCATCCCCCAGTCCTGCAGCAACAGGAATCAGGCGCCAGACCAGATCTGCAAGTCCGGAATTCGTAAGCATGATGGTGATGTTTGTGTACATCCCTGAAATCAAACCTACTCGAGGCAATAAGGCCGGGCTGAAGCCCTGAACAGGGTACGCCACGCTGAAACCATATACGGTACTCGTGGCCGTGTTGCCTGCGGAATCCGATGCACAGACCCAGCACTCAAAGCTGTCACCATTTGTTCCAGGCGCCGGAATACCGCCTGTATAAAGACCTGTCACTCCGCCGACAATCATTGCCGACCGGCAATTCGTTGTTTCGGCATTCTTCCGCCAGAAGATCGTCGCAGATGCGACCGAATAATTGTCTGTGATTGCCGCGACAACAGACCATGGCGCCGGATTTGACATCGGATTCGCCGGCTGTACCACGAATATCTCCGGTGGCGCAGGGGTGGACCACTTATCACGCGGGTTAGAATGATCAAGATACTCCTGAATGTTGGTAAAGCCATCATTGTCTTCATCGCCACCAGACATGACATCCGTTGAACCAAAATAGAAAACTTCCCACCAGTCCGGCAAACCATCCAGGTCCGAATCATCCGTAACAGTAAGATTCACGCCCACTATGGCATTAGTTACCGACTTGGCAACCATTTCACTGCGTGGCTCGCCAAGATCGTAACCAAAGGCACCTGAACCGGGACTGTCAATCC
>JBAXMA010000411.1:0-3289 GCA_037134535.1 bacterium | reverse complement strand
ATACGGCACAGACCACGAACGCAATGAACCACCAGTACCTGCGGATGCTTGGGACGCATACTTGGACAACAGTCATAGTTAAAATGGCGACGAGGATACAAAGACCGAACAATCCGTCATCTATTCTCTTTTCGATATTCATGTTGTCTTGCTCAGCGTCCATCTTCTGCCTCAACTTCATGTTCATCATCCGTCCATCTCCCAGCCATCCCCGGCACAGCCCTGCCGCAACACGGGCAATCTCACCTATCAGAAACTGGTTCGATTCACTTCTTCGTTCCGAATCTCACAAGACGCTGGAATTCCAGTTTCGCCTGCACATAGCAAACCTTGCCCACATGGTACTTCAGCCCGACCAGCAGACCAGCCTCAACAAGCCCGACAAATCGTTTTCCCTTGTGAGGGGGTTTCATTGCCGCATATCTCCGTCGGCTGTCAATCAACACGGCCTCGGCGAGAGGAACAGAAGAGGGAGCCATGAGGAGACCCGGCATCCAAAATCCAAAGTGGTGAGAGATTCCTGCAAGACTGCCGATATGTCCAGCCACACTACCAGACCATCGGCACACTCGCTCCGACCATGTTGAAAGATTGATGCCACAGGTCATTGACGTGCACGTCACCGAGCCTCCGTCAGGTGGCATTACGTCAACAAAACAGACACCACCTTGCCAGTAGACCGATAATCGTGTTTGGTCACGACTGGCATCGTCATGGTAAGTAACGTCCAGCAGCCACTTGCCAACATAGACATCAAATGCTGTATAGTCCTGAAGTGTCATACATCTCCGCAATAGAATTGCTTCGCCCCTGCCGCCGCACCACGGGCAATCTAATTGATGACGTTTTCCCAACAGTATTTTCTCTGAGTATCCTTCTTGAGGATTGCCATCGCTTTATCTGCCTGTGCTTTGGGAACGATTACTCCAACGGCGAACGAACCTTCAGGAATAATCTCTATTCCATTCGTGAGGAGGACAGCCTTGATATGGGACTTTGTCTCTGCGTCCATGCTTCCCACGACGCCGATTGCCACAATGCCATTCTCGAAGTTCTGCGGAGACACCTGTTGCGGTTCCTTCTGTCGGCACCCGGCAAGAGGCAGCAGCAGACAGATAATGGCAATGCTCTTCATGGCGCTCACTTGTCCCCCGCTTTCCGGCTGATTCTCACGGTATTTGTCCCCACCGGCGTAATCACGAAGCCAGCATCCTTCAGGACATCTTCCACTACTGTGGCTGCTTCTGCCAATGTGACGAGTCTGGCGTTAAACGACAGAGCGGCGGAAACATCCTTGTCAACGACCACCTTCTTGCCAGTGATATCGCCATACAACTTGGCAACAGTAGCGAGTGGAGCTGCATCCAAGCTCATGCTCAAGCTCTGAAGGTGTGGCAGCGTGCCATTGGTTGTTGCTTTTTCACTTGGTTGCGGGGCGAGCAGGATTAACGTCGGGGCTTTGCGTCCCTCCTGTACGCTGCTGAGTAGTATTAGGCGTTCAATGTCTGCTTCGTTCGTCGCAATCAGAACAGCACGGCCATTGGTATTGTCGTATGCAATTCCACGAAACATAATGCCTCCCTCGACATACGTGACCCCCGGCTCCACATCAATGCCTCGCCTGTGGTAGATGGCGGGGTCGAGCTTGTCGTAAATCTTCTTTGGGTCAACGGCTCCGTCATCGGCAAACACGGAGACCGCCAGAGTCAAGAGCATCAGCGGAATGAGGAATCGTTTCATCGTGCTACTCCTTCGCACCGTGCTGCCGGTATTCTTGCCTTCCAAAACCTCCGTACCACCGCCGTACCAGCCAGACCCGCAACAATCGCTTCGCCAAGCAGTACCAATTCCTCCCGGCTTGGAAACCGATGCAACCATCTTGCCGGTGGATGAAAAGTACTGAAGAACGGAAATAACCCGAAGAAGATGAACAGAGTCACGCCAACCGACCAGAGGTAGTTGGAATACCACGCTTCATTCCTTGAGCATATTCGCTTGGTAATGAGCGTCATCGCACCTGAGAAGACGAGAGTCGGTATTGCGGTAATGATGAGTCCGACAAATAGTACTTGTGCTAGTGCCGCCGCATCAGCAAAACCGGTCAATAGTGAAAGGCAGGGGATTAGAACGAATACCAGCAGTCCTACGACCTGCGTTGTAAAATAACAACGGAAGAAGGCTATGCTGACGTTCTTGAGATTGTCCGTCATATTCTCCCTCCTGCGTCAGCCCTAATTCGCAAAGCCTGATACGCAGGCATCATACCCGGCGGGACTGGGCAAAGCAATCGCAGAGGCAATCCCGGCACAGCCCCGCCGCTACACAGGGCAATCTGTTTCGTCAGGACGTAGACGTTCCTGTTGCTACATTCCAGCCGCAGCGAAGAGCAGTTCAATGAACACTTGTTTGTCAGGGGCTTTCTTTCCTACGACAGCACAATACTCGATGACATCAATTTGACTCCCGTCTTTCAGCTTCACCTTTGCTCGTCGTATCGCTGCCTGCCCCGGTCTTGCGTTCTCGCCGTAACTGTCACGTTCGTCATACGCAATCCCCAGCCAGTTGGATATTGATGACGACAACACATATCTCCCTTGAATTACTCCCCGATTCTCACCTTCTAATGGAGAAAAGCCTATTGAAGCTTGGAGTATTCCGGTGCCTTTCAAGACACTCTCATTTGTATACACGTTTTGCAGATTGGGATTCGTGCTGGTCTTGAATGCGTCAGGATTCGTTGCGATAGCTGTTAACGCATTAATCTGATTAGCGTAGCGTCTCTCAATTCCGCCAACTGAGGGCTTGGGCTTAAAGCAGCCAGAGCACAAGATGAGGAATGTCGCAAGAGCCAGCAGAAGGGCAAGGCAAGAAGCGATGACAAGCGTCTTTCTCATCGCGGCATCATAGCGACACCGGCTGGCTTCTGGAAGGCAAAACTGGCATGGCTGGAATCGGCAGTTCCCCCAGCGTGGCAATGGCAAGCCCTGTCCGCTCCTACCACTTCTCTCTGGCCAAGTGGGCGGGTCTCGTGCCGGCATCGGAAAACGTTTCCATGGCCAACTCACCGAAGCCTGGTCCACTCACGGCGCAACCGTCGCGTACATGATCCTCAGCGTCTTCGCACACTCGGCGGCAGGGATCGTCATGGGGTTGCATGTGACCAGGTTGCCTGTTGACACCTGGATCAGGTAGCCGCAGAAACGATACCGCAGGCCGGTGCGGGCGCTGGTGAAGTCTGCGGCCTGGCATAAGATGCTGCCATCGGACTGGATCTGCAGACTCAACCCGG
>JBAXMA010000410.1:0-3293 GCA_037134535.1 bacterium | reverse complement strand
TGTTATAATAGTAGATTGCCCCGTTTTCGATGGCGGTCTTGGCGCCAACAATCATGGCAATCTTCTCGTTGTGTAACCGGGGAAGGGGGGCGATGCGCCACAATTCGCCCCGTTCCTTGATGGCCTGCTTGACCACTGCATTAGAGACATATAGGAACTTGATCAGTTTCTTGGAGAAGTGATCCTGGAGAAGTTCGTCGGCTGCGAAAGCGCGCTCCATGTGATCAGGATTGGGTCTGATCAGGACAAGACCATTCTCTATGATCAGATCGACAGAGTGCTCCCACTCGGTTATGCACTCCTCTTTGTTCAGATTGCGTACGCCCCTTGTCTGACGTTCTTTATTGAGGAGATCTATGTATGCCTGTTTCTGGCTGATATGGGTGCCTGGCAGTGTAATTAGGACTTTTCCGCGCAGCATGACGGTTGCGATGTGTACCTTGTAGTTTCCCTCAGTGTCGCGGTCCAGCGGGTGGTCATTTATGATGGTCAGCGGCATATTGTGTTCTCTTGTCCGGCTGTGGTTATGGCGCGCAAGTGAATTCCTGGCGTTTCTGTCCACAGAAACGTCTGTCGCGGCCTCATTGGATGTGCTATATGGTGTTTCACAGTATTGCTTCCTGCCGGCATATATAAAAACAGTATCTATCAAACGAATAGCAAAATTCGTTGTTGCACTATGAATACCCTCACGCAACATGTTCTATTTGCCAGTATTTTAGGTCATGGAGTGTTTGCTAGGCAAGAGAAAATGTAAGAGGGCAGCAGTATTGACAGCAATGAGCAATTGTCCATTGATACTGGAGATGAGGCTTATACGCCATTGTACCTATATTGTTACACTGTTGACGTAGTTGTAACACTATGCTAATAGCGGTGCATACTGTGGTTGATTCATGCTGCCGGCTGATGTGCAAGGAGACTGACTATGGCGCGAAGAATGCGTGAGATTACCGATGTGCGGCAGAGATTTGCCGGGGAGAGTGATGTAACGCCACGGCGGCGTGGCGGGGTAAGGGGCGTCAGTGGCGGCATGGATTCGATGGAGGTACTTTCTGAGGTATGCAAATTATTTTGTAAAGGTAACACTGCCTCGGAAATCGTACAGGCCATGAGGGCCGGAGGTATGACAGACTTCCGGCGTGAAGATCCATATCAATTTCTCTCCTACGCTGCGACCCGGGGATGGATAAGGTTTGTCGCCCCGCACGAGCACTCGCTCAGGGAGCAGATCAAGAAGCGGTGCGGTTGGCTCGAGGCTGTTGAGGTCGTACATTCGTCAGTATTTGAGGACGTCGCATATCAAGGGGCGAGAATGCTGGTAGAGATGCTCCAGCAATACCGTTTGTCTAAAAAGAAGGTTCATATCGGCTTTGCCGGCGGACACGCGCTCCGGAAACTGGCTTGGGCATTCGCTCAATTGCTGCGGGAGCCTGCTGATGGTCTGCCTGAGACGCTTGTATTTCACTCAATGGTGGCAGGGTTTGATGTGTATGATCCAACTACCGATCCAAATGCGTTCTTCACGTATTTCCTGCCGGATCCGGCAATGCAGGTGAAAACAGAGTTTGTGGGTTTGCATGCGCCTGCTCTGGTAAGAACCAGGCAGTTTGCCGGACTACGGGAACTGGAAGGCATAAAGGAGTGTTACACTGACAGAAAAGAGCTGGATATAGTTGTGACATCCGCCAGCATCTGGACTGATCCGCACTGCCTTTTGCGCCAGTACACAGAGAAATCGAAGGAATCACTTGACGTTCTGAGGGCTGCAGGGTGCATTGGTGACCTGCTGTGGCGTCCCATTGCAAAGAGCGGGCCGATAGTAACGGAAACAGAAATCCGGGCTATGACTCTTGTGGAGCTTGAAGATCTGCCTGGCTTTATCAAGGAGGGCAAGCATGTTCTGCTTGCGCTAGGACCTTGCAGCAGTTGCGGTACGCCGAAAGGTGAAGTTCTGGAAGCTATTCTTGGCATGAAGCCTCAGTTGATAACGCACCTGGTGGTGGACAGTCTGTCCGCCCGAGGGCTCTTTCCGGCGCTTTAGCTGCCCTGCCTTGGCGGCGATATTGCTGAAGACCTCTATCAGGTCTTCTTGATCAGGCAGCCTTTCAGGCAGACCGGTTTGCAGGTGGTGTCGTCGCATGGTTCGACGTGAACTACAACGTGCGAAGCCGGGAAGTGTTCCGCTATCTTCGCCTCGAGGTCTTCGCTGATCTGGTGTGCGTCAGCCACGGTCATTGCTTTGTCCACGATAAGGTGGAACTCGATAAAATGGGCCGGGCCGGCTTTTCTTGTACGCAAACCATGAAAACCGCGTACTCTTGGATGGCTGATAACTCGCCCACGGATCCATGCTTCCTCATCACATGACAATCTTGCATCAAGCAGATCCCGTACAGCCTCGGCGGTAAGGTCCCATGCTGCTTTTATGATCAGGAGCGCTACCAGGAACGCTACCACCGGGTCAACCCATGCAATGTTCCATGCCGGATTGATAAGCTTTGCCAGCCATATGGCGGTCAGTCCAGCCATCACGCCGGCGGATGTGTAGACGTCTGTCCTCAGATGCCAGGCATCGGCCCGGAGTGCGATTGAGTCGGTTTCTTTTCCGACCTTCATGAGCATACGTGATACTACCCAGTTGGACGTGGCGGAAATCAGCATCACTGCGACGCCCCAGCCGAGCATGTCGAGAGGCGCAGGATTTAAGAACTTGTGTATGGCCTCTCTCATTATCCATCCGGCTGCCACGAATATCAGGATAGCTTCCACTGCTCCCGACAAATTCTCGAATTTGCCGTGACCGAAGGGATGCTCCTCGTCGGCTGGCCTTCCAGATGCTCTTATAGATGCATAAGCGATTATCGCAGCAAGCAGATCCACGCCGGAATGAATTGCTTCAGAGATGACTGACACGGATCCGATCATCAATCCTACAACTAGTTTCAATGCAACCAGCAGTGAGTTGGACGTCACAGATAGCAGTGCGACAAATGACTTTCGTCGTAGAATACCGGCTGCATCGGTCATAGTTGTTCCTGTGAAAAAGAGACCCGTGGAACTCGCAGTCCCACGGGTCGGTATTTGTCCCGTTGCCTTCAGAGGCCCAGTCGCACCCGTAGAACGGGCCGCTTGATCAATGCGCCGGAATCTAACCACCAGGTGCCAGTTTGTCAACTGTTGTTGGCCTGTTGCACTACTTCCGGGCGCATCTGCGATTGGGTGCAATCGTCGTAATCGCGGCTCACCGGGACGGTTCGCCCCATAGCTATCAAGCTAAGGTATTTCCATGA
>JBAXMA010000409.1:0-3303 GCA_037134535.1 bacterium | reverse complement strand
CCTGGTGTCGGTATTAGACGGAACACTCAGTTCGAAAAGGATCTTCCGGACTGCAGGCGCGAGACCTGCCTTTGTGCCGGCATCACTTACAAGTATCTTCTGAGAGCTCTCGAACATTGATTCGGGCGGTACATCGACAACAGCGTCGCCGTTCACGTAGGTATGGCATGAAAGTACATACCCCTTTGCGGCAAGTTTCGGGGGCAGCGCATTGTGCTCAGTCGTTCTCTGTTCGCAGGAACCTGACACGACTCTAAGTCTGCATTTGCCGCAGGTCCCGCGACCACCGCAGGGCGTCTGGAGAATTATACCGGCCGCTGCCGCAGCTTCCAGCAGCAGCGTCCCAGGCAAAACAAAAACATGCCGGCCTGACGGCTCAAACGTTATCCGACATTCACGGTGTTCATTCATATGAGTTAATCACCTGAGTACTATTCACTGTAAGGGCAGGCTCCGGAGGATGCGCAACCGCCGCAGGCCTCGCTGGCACAGGGCGCCGAACCGTGATCGTGCCCTGCAGATACTCTGGCACTAAAAGTCGAAAGCTGCTTAACCGGCCCTGGTGCGGCACACTTTACGCACTTGGGCGGATGATCAGTTGAGTTCTTGGCCAGGTGTTCGAACAACGTATTGCACTTGCTGCAACGATACTCGTAAATTGGCATAGATTCGTCTCCGTTAGCGAACTGTGTTGATTTCTGCCGCAATGTAGCACTACATTGAGGGCAGCACAAGTTGTCAGTTACATTGGAACACTGACATGTGCAATCATTCATTATGAAAACAGCAACATTAGGCCTCGGTACGATTGACCGCATTCTGACTCATGCTGAGATAACTTCGGTCTGCACTGATGCCATGGCAGGGTGGCATGTGGACAATAAGCGTGTGTTGGTTTTGATTCCTGACGCGACACGCACCTGTCCGTTGCCTCTGATGTTTCGCCTGCTGTATGAGAGACTTGCGCACCGAGTGCGGTCACTAAGCTTCATGGTGGCACTTGGTACCCATCCAGCCCTTACAGATGAAGAGATGAACAGGCTTGTGGGTGTTTCTGCAGGTGAACTGAGGGCCAATTATCCCAAGGCGAGGCTCCTGAATCACCGCTGGAAGACCCCCGGTGAACTGGTGACGGTAGGAACTCTTAAGGCTTCCGAGGTTGACCGCATTACTGACGGTCTCTTTAAGATGGATGTAACTGTCACTTGCAACAAGGCGGTCATTGATAACGATTTATTGCTGATCGTCGGTCCGGTGTTCCCTCACGAGGTTGTGGGATTTTCGGGTGGCAACAAGTACATCTTTCCGGGCATTGCAGGACAGGGGATAATCGACTTTTTCCATTGGCTGGGTGCGGTAATTACCAGTCCGTCTGTGATAGGAAACAAGCTGACTCCAGTCCGGGCAGTGGTCGATCATGTCGCAGGGATGTTGTCGATTGAGCGGAAAGCGTTTTGCCTTGTTGTCAAGCCGGGCGAGAATTCTTACGGCAACGGGGGCGAACCTGGACTGGCAGGGCTGTATTTTGGAACTCCTGAAGCAGCATGGTCAGACGCGGCTGATCTGTCCGCAAAACTTCATACCAGGTACATGGGCCGGAAGTTTCACACCATTCTCGCATCAGCTCCCGCAATGTATGACGATCTCTGGACCGGTGGCAAGTGCATGTACAAGACAGAACCGATTGCCGAGCGGGGTGGACGTGTGATTATTCATGCTCCTCACATAACAGAGATCTCCCGAACGCATGGTGATATTATTGAAAAGATCGGCTATCACACTCGTGACTTCTTCCTCAAGCAATGGGAAAGGTACAAGCACTATCCATGGGGCGTTCTTGCTCATTCGACGCATGTGAAGGGGCTCGGGACATACGAGAATGGTATTGAAAAGCCGCACGTTGAGGTTATCCTTGCCACTGGGATCAACGAGAAGGTGTGCCGGCAGGTAAATCTTGGCTATATGGACCACCGGACAATCGATATACGTGAGTTCGAATGCCGTGAGAACGAGGGCGTGCTGCATGTAAAGAAGGCAGGGGAGATACTTTACAGGGTGTAGCCACGAAGGAAGCAGGTAGTTGTGAAAGTCGAAGAAGTACGTGATATCCTGGCAAGGATACGGAAGGTCAAAGTCGCCGTTTACGGAGACTTCTGTCTCGACGCATATTGGAAGCTTGATCCACGCGAATCCGAATTATCGGTTGAGACAGGCCGCAAAGCATCAGCCATCGGCAGTCACAGCTACTCGCTTGGCGGGGCGGGTAACGTCGTTGCCAACATCGCCGCACTGGAGCCTGCGAGTATTACAGCTATAGGAGTAATAGGCGCCGATCCGTTTGGCTTCACGATCGTGAGACTGCTGGAGGCATTGCGCGTGAACACCAGCGGTATGGTCGTCCAGCCGGACGACTTTGCAACCATGGCCTATTGCAAGCAGATCGACGACCATGACGAGACTGCCCGCCTGGATTTTGGAGTATTCAATCGCCGCACGAAGAGCTCTGACAAAGCGCTCCTGACATCCCTTCGCGAGGCGTTCAAGACCGCTAATGTCATTGTTCTTAACCAGCAGGTTGTCGGCAGCATAACCAACGAATCATTCATCGACGAGGTTAACAACCTGATTTCGGAGTTCCCAAAGAAGATTGTCATACTCGATTCAAGGCACTACGGCGACAAGTTCAAGGGCGTGTGCAGGAAGATGAATCAGCGGGAGCTTTCATTGCTGAACGCTGATGATCCGGTCTCGGACGAGATGATGAGCATGCATGATCTCAAGCGGTTTGCGGCCAGATTTCACAGGCAATCGGGATGCCCTGTTTTTGTAACTCGCGGCGAGCGTGGAATCTATTCATTTGACGCCGATGGCGAGCATGAGACTCCGGGGGTGCATGTTGCAGGGGCCGTTGATCCGGTTGGTGCCGGTGATACAGTTCTGAGCGCTCTTGCATGCTGCCTCGGCAGTGGTATTGAAACATGGAGCGCTGCTGATTTTGCAGGGCTTGCTGCAGTTGTCACAGTTCAAAAACTCCGTCAGACCGGTACCGCAGGCGGCGCTGAGATCATGGCAATGGCCCGTGATGCGGACTACATCTACCAGCCTGAGCTCGCCGCCGACCCTGGCCTCGCTAGCTATGTCAGGACGTCCGAGATTGAGTTGTGCTATGGCGCAGGCTCACTGCCACGTGGAAGAATCTCGCACGCGGTATTCGATAACGACGGCACATTGAGCGTATTGCGTCACGGATGGGAAGCGGTTATGGAGCGGGTAATGGTGCGGGTAATTCTCGGTGAACGATAT
>JBAXMA010000408.1:0-3332 GCA_037134535.1 bacterium | reverse complement strand
GTCCTATGAAGAATGGCAACGCTTTTCGGTAGGCTGCAGCGCCGCCGTACCTGGTGATCAGATTCTTCACCAGCCAGCCCAGAAAGATGCAGAACCAGAGTTTGCTCATTGACCATGATGCTGACGTGGCGAAACCCACGGGGTGCCAGAGCCACCAGGTGAATTTCATCCGCATGAAGCCGAGGAAAAGCGAAAAGAGAAGGCCGCCGGCTGTGGCTATTGTCGCAGGCAGGCTCGGTTCCTCAGGCGATGACAGCAGATTAGCCAGACGCGAATTAGTTTCGTAGCTGAACCAGCTTCCGACATTCCCGGACATGCCGTAGACCGAGTAGATATGCAATCCGGCCCAGAATGCCGAGATGATGCCGACAACAATGGCGACGAGCATGGCTATCATCATTGAGCGCGATGTGATCTTTGCAAGTTGAGCCAGTTTGAACCCTTCCATGCTGTGCGGCGAGAAATGCCCGCGATATGCCCTCGTGATCCACCAGAGCATCGAGAATCCGCCCATGTTGCTTTCCCCGAGACCGCGCGTACCGACAGCATTATGCATTAATATCTCCGGACCGAGGTAGTGCAGATCATGGGCGGGCGGGCCAAGCTCTGCCCGCATTCTTGCAATGGCCAATGAGTACAGAAAGAAGATGAAGAAGAAGATCGTTATTGCCTTCCATGACGCGCCAAGCAGGGTGCCGAAGTAGAGCAGCGCCGAGACGCAGATAACAAGAAACAGTAGCGCGGTCCTGTACCGGACTGGTTCGTTACTTTCGTCCGCACCGCCAGGGCGGCCCAGGATAGTCCGTACTACCGCGGCAAAGTGCTTCCTGGCCAGCCATATTGCGATGAGGCCAAGAGCCATATAGCCGCCGGCGGTTTGCTCGCCCGTATAGGGAAAACCGGGAAGATCAGTAACGCCCATTGCGGAGGCGAGAATATACTGGAGTTGGAAGACAACGAAAAAGAACCAGCAACTGAATGCAAGGTCAACGGGCAGGAAGAAAGCAAGGCCGATAGCGAACGGATAGAGGTTGACGGTGACGCCGGCAATGGCATTCCAGGGCCGCTCAACAAAGTAGTCGCTGAACTTAAACGCATTAACGATGGGGATTTCGGGGATGTTGGGATAGAAGTGGTGGAAGCCGTTCACGACACCAATCAACCCTGCAATGAAGAAGGCAATCTGGAACAGCCTGTTCCTGAGCAATCCGGATAGGTTGGTGGCAATGGCCATCGGGATCTGAATTATAGGGAAACTGAGCCGCTCTTTCTCAGTCCAGGGCTGCCTGAAGAAGATGTTCAGGCAAAGCAGAGCCCCGACCAGCGCAAGAGCGAACATGAACCAGAATCCGAGAGGTCCGAGCCACGCCTTGATAATTTCCCAGCTGTAGATGGAGGAATTTCCTGTCACAATCTGATCGCAGACTGACTTATTACTTACAATTGCCCAGCTCGGAATGTGTGCGAGGACTAGTTCGTTCCATCTGTTCTGATCGTTAGCCGCGCTTGTCGGGTACGCAAGCATCGGGATGAGAATCTGGAACGTGTCATGACTGCAGAAGGTGCTTGCGATTGACAGCATCATGTAGATCGTCAGCAACTCGCCGGGGCTCAATGCCATCGATGGCCACTTGTACCTGACGAGCAGATTAAGCAGGGCTATGACGAGGACGGTGAACGTTACGTGGTAGAAAAGCGAAACCGTAGTCGAATGACCTGAGTACCAGACTACTTCCGACAGGTAGACCCACACTGCGAGTAGAGGCATCAGTGAGCAGGCTATGGCCATTGCCCTGATCGTGACCAGTCGCATCGGCTTCTGCCCGTCGTCAAGGGGGAGAAGTCGCTCTAGCTCGTCCTTTGATATTTGTTCGCCTTCCATTGTTCTGGAAGTCTCCCAATGACGAAGCTGCCTGTCGGGTTGTGTCGCCGCAATTGCACTGGTGCGCAATCTAGCCCAAGAGTCGGGTGATCTGCCAGACTATTTTTAGTAACACTCATTTGGTTGTCACTCATTTGGTTTGCATTCTTCCGAAACCATTCTACGATCGGTGAAAGTGATTTCGATGGTTCGTATGTTCATATGACGAAACTTAATAGCAATATCAGGGTTGCTTTGTGGCTCTTTGCCATTGTGAGTCTTTGGTGCTTCACCGGCATTGCAGAAGAGAAGATAGCGGTAGCGCCTTCCGAGTCCTTTGAGGGCTTTACTACGGGCAGCAGTATAGATGAGCTGGTGCTGATCAAGCTCAGGCAGACAGGCATGGCGCCTTCGGCGCTATGTACTGACGCGGTCTTCCTGCGTCGAGTCTATCTTGATGTCATCGGCACGTTGCCGACGCCTTCGGAAGCGCGCAGTTTCCTGTCAAGCAAGCAGGCTGATAAGCGGAGTAAACTGATTGACTCTTTGCTCGCCCGCCCGGAGTTTGGCGAGTACCTCGGCCTCAAGTGGGGCGATCTGCTCCGGGTGAAGTCAGAGTTTCCCTGTAACCTCTGGCCGAATGCCGTGCAGGCATATGATCGGTGGATCAGGGATTGCATCCGGACCAACATGCCCTACGACCGGTTTGTTCACGAACTGCTGACTGCCAACGGCAGCAATTTTCGCGTGCCGCCCGTCAATTTCTACCGTGCTTTTCAGGATCGGACTCCAGTACCTGTTGCTGAAAACGTTGCTCTGGTATTCATGGGTATGCGCCTGCGTGGAGCAGGGCTGAGTAATGATCAGATCCTCGGTTTTTCGGCCTTCTTTGCGAAGGTGGGCTATAAGACCACGGATGAGTGGAAGGAGGAGATCGTCTTCTTCAAGCCGGAAGGGAAACTGATGGATGCGGCGACCAACCACGTGGTACTGCCGACTCCGCTCGGCGGAAAGCCACTTCAGCTCAAGCCTGATCAGGATCCACGACTGGCCTTTGCAGATTGGCTTACGGCACCCGGTAATCCGTGGTTTGCACGGAATATAGTTAACCGCATCTGGTTCTGGCTTATGGGGCGTGGAATCATTCATGAACCAGACGACATCCGGCCCGACAACGAGCCGTGGAGTAAGGAGCTGCTTGAATACCTGGAAAAGGAACTGGTCGATCATAAGTATGATTTCAAAAGCATTTACCGTATTATCCTGAATTCCAGCACTTACCAGTTTGATTCACGACCCAATCGCGGGAATTCCGGTGATAAGAATGGCTTTTCGCACTACAGAATCAGGCGACTTGACGCTGAACCCATGCTGGATGCGATCAATCAGATTTTCGGCAGCGGCGAGAAATATACGAGTCCGATTCCGGAGCCTTTCACTATTCTTCCCGGCGACCAGCGCGCAATTTCAC
>JBAXMA010000407.1:0-3337 GCA_037134535.1 bacterium | reverse complement strand
AGACAGGTGTAACACTTCACTACATGACTGCCAAACCGGACGATGGCGACATCGTTGCCCAACGCCGGGTACCCATCGGCAACGATGACACAGGGAAGTCACTCTTTGACAAACTGACAAGTGCCGCCGCCGGAATGCTCGATTCGGTATTGCCCCAGATAAAGAAGGGCGCCGCCCCGCGTAAAAAGCAGGACCATTCGAAAGCGTCGTACTTCGGCGGGCGACAACCGGCGGATGGACACATAGACTGGTCCGGAAGCGCCTCGCAGGTCAGGAATCTCGTCCGCGCGGTAACCCGCCCCTACCCAGGCGCCTTCAGTTACATCGGCGACCGCAAAGCAATGTTCTGGGCCGTGTCAGAAGTCACCTCGCGTAAAGGCAAGAAGCTGAAGCCTGGAACTGTCGTTTCAATTGCCCCGCTCGTAATTGCCTGCGGCAAAGGAGCGGTTCAGATCGATTTCGGCCAGGTGGTGGATGGCGGGGTTTATACAACCGGTGCACAGCTGGCACGCGAACTCAATCTGGTCGAAGGAATAGTGTTCGGTCCGCGCGAGGCCGAACTTGCGGAAATCAAGCGCAGGAAAAGCGTCCTCATCCTTGGCGTCAATGGATTCATAGGCAACGCGCTCGGTGAACGGTTGCTCGACAGCGGCAAGTATGAAGTTCATGGCATGGATCTGCGGTCGAACCACATTGACCGTCTTGTAAAGCGGCCGGGCTTTCATTTCGCAGAAGGCGACATTTCAATCCACAGCGACTGGATCGAATACCATGTCAGGAAGTGCGACATCGTCCTGCCACTCGTAGCAATCGCAACACCGATTGAGTATACACGTAATCCGCTTCGAGTATTCGAACTGGACTTCGAAGAGAATCTTCGTGTCGTCAGGTATTGTGTCAAATACGGTAAGCGGGTCATCTTCCCGTCGACATCTGAAGTATACGGCATGTGCGACGACAAGGAATTCAACGAGGATACCTCACGGCTCATACTGGGTCCCATCCGCATGCAACGCTGGATCTATTCCTGCAGTAAACAGCTTCTTGACCGCGTGATCTGGGCGTATGGCCAGCAACGAGGCCTCAAGTTCACGCTTTTCAGGCCTTTCAACTGGATCGGGCCGAGATTGGACAGCCTGACGTCCGCACGAATAGGCAGTTCGCGCGCCATAACCCAGTTGATCCTCAATCTCGTTCAGGGAACACCCATGCAACTCGTTGACGGCGGTGCCCAGAGGCGCTGCTTCACTGACGTTGCTGATGGTATCGAATGCCTTTTCAGAATCATCGAAAACAAGGGAAATGTATGTAACGGCCAGATCATAAACATCGGCAACCCGGACAACGAGGCCAGCATTCGCGAACTGGGCGAAATGCTCGTCTCACGGTTCCAGAAACATCCATTGCGCCGCAAGTTCCCGCCGTTCGCCGGCTTCCGCGAGGTGGAAAGCGGCGCGTACTACGGATCTGGTTATCAGGATGTTCAGCATCGCAAGCCGAGCATCCGCAACGCCAAACGCCTGCTGGGCTGGGTTCCGACAGTCGGAATCGAGAAATCCGTCGCACAGACGCTCGACTTCTTCCTGCGTCAGGCTGACGACTCAGGCGAGTTCTGAGCAAACGTCATGAGAATAGGCCTGAGGATAGACGTGGACACTTTCACCGGCACAAAATTCGGAGTGCCGGGTCTGTGCGAGGTGCTCGCAGATAACTCCATCACGTCCTCATTCTTCTTCACTGTGGGTCCGGACAACATGGGCCGGCACTTGTGGCGACTTATCAGGCCCGCCTTCCTGGTCAAAATTCTAAGAACGAAGGCCGCAAGCCTGTATGGATGGGACATACTGTTCAAGGGCACCTTCTGGCCAGGACCCCCTATTGGCGAAAGACTCAGTGGCGTGATCCGGGCCGCTGCCGATGCCGGGCACGAAGTTGGCCTTCACGCATGGGATCATCATGCCTGGCAGATGAAGATTGATGGCATGAATACCGACCATGTTCGCCGGCATCTCCGTCGCGCGGCAGATGTGCTTTGTCATATCACCGGCCGCCAGCTCACCTGCTCCGCCGCGCCGGGCTGGAAGTGCAACGACATGGTATTGACGGTTAAAGAGGAATTCCCGTTCTCTTACAACAGCGACTGCAGAGGGCAGAGCATTTTTCGCCCTGTCGTTAATAGCAAAGAACTCAAGCAACCGCAGATTCCCGTGACGCTCCCCACCTATGATGAGGTGGTTGGCCGTAACGGTATCGACAACACGAATTATAACGACTACATACTCTCACTCTTGAAGCATGACGCCCTGAACGTCCTGACGATTCACGCCGAGGCAGAGGGACGATCGTGCCGCAAGATGTTTAATGAATTTGTGAAGAAAGCCAGGGCTAAGGGCGCCGAGTTCACGACACTCGGCTGTCTGCTTGCTGAGTCAAACAGAATCGGGACATCGACCGTGGTCGCGCGTGAATTCCCGGGCAGAGAAGGCTGGATTGCCTGCCAGAAAAGCGGGTAATTCGCTGGCGACCGAACAAACAGGAAAGATCGCAACTAAATGAAGAAAGCCGCTATAGCTCTATTTGCATGTTTTCTTCTCGTCTACATCCTTCCGCTGGGCGTAAGAACATTAGTTATACCCGATGAATCACGGTATGCCGAGATTCCTCGCGAGATGATATCGTCCGGTAACTGGGTGACTCCGACGCTGATGGGGATCCGCTATTTTGAAAAACCGGTGCTGGGTTACTGGCTTAACGCGGCATCAATGTCAGTGTTCGGCCAGAACAGGTTCGCCAGCAGGTTCCCGGCAGCAGCAGCAGCAGGCCTGGCGGCAATCCTGTGCTTTGTCATTGCGCGCCGCAAAGGCACCAGGATCGGGCTGCTCGCCGCCGGCATCCTGCTCTCAAGCACTCTCGTCTTTTTGATAGGAGTATTCAACGTACTGGATGGTCCATTCTCTCTCTGTATCACCGGCACAATGGTCTTCTTCTTCCTCGCCTGGACAGAAACCGATGTTCGCCGGAAGATTGGTCTGCTTGCGGTATGCGGCATATTCTGCGGACTGTCATTCCTAGCCAAGGGTTTCCTCGCGCTGGCACTGCCAGTCGTGGTAATCGTTCCTTTCCTTGCGTGGGAACGACGGTGGAAAGACTATCTGGTGCTGCCATGGATTCCTGCTCTCGTTGCTCTCCTCGTTGCCATGCCGTGGAGCATAATGATTGCCATGAAGGAACCCGACTTCTGGAACTACTTCTTCTGGATCGAGCATGTCGAGCGCTTCACACATCCGTTGGCGGCCCAGCATCCCGAACCCTTCTGGTTCTTTCTACCCATAATAAT
>JBAXMA010000406.1:0-3342 GCA_037134535.1 bacterium | reverse complement strand
GAAGGCAACTTATTGTGAGGAAAGTGAAAGTATTTGTGACAATGTGTCTGTCCCTCTCTTTTAGTCCCTCTCTTTCATTTTTGTGACAATCTGTCTGTCCCTTGAGGATCTGTCCCTTGAGGATCTGTCCCTTGAGGATCTGTCCCTTGAGGATCGCTTGAGGATCGCATCGGGTTCCACGCCAGACGCTAGAACGAAATCTCCGCAACGCGCACCACCAGGCACACGCCGTACGGGTAGCCGGTGAAGTCGATGGTCCCGAGACCAGCCTCAATGTTCTGCGAAAATGTGAGCTCCTCTCCGTTGTCGAGCCAGCGGACCCGCTTGATCGGCTTGTTGAGGCCTTTGAAGCTGCGCGGCCCTGTCCCGCCCGTGCCGACGGTGACGTGGGCATCACCCGTGACGGTCAGATCATAGGCGACGTAGTAGTACTTGTCGCCATTGGCTACCATGAAGTCCCGGCCCTGGCAGCGCACGGCGGCGAGGGGTTTGGCGTCGTAGATGACCTCGCGGTTCACGCCGATCCACTGGCCTACCGTACGCATCAGTTCGCTTTCCAGCGGCGGGATTGCTCCGCTGGCCGTAGGGCCAACATTTAGCAGGAAGTTGGCGCCAACCGAACGACACCGGGCTAGCATCTCAATGAGCCTCCCTGGCGACCGGTGGGCGAAGTCCAGCCTCCCAATGCCCCAGTGCCCGTTGATCGTCTGGCACATCTCGGCGGCTACATACCGGGCGTGACCGCTCCTGTCGAGATGTCGGGGCTCCATCTGTTCGAAAGTGACGCTGTCGACCATCGGGTGCGCAATCTTGCCCTGCTCGCCAAGGCCAGTGTTGTCGATGATCAAGGCGGTCGGCTGATAGGAACGGATCATTTTGTATAACCGGTCATATCTCCAATCAGAGTTCCGCCGCGACCAGTTGCCGTCAAACCACAATCCTCCAAGGGGGCCGTAGTGCTTACAGACAGTCTCGACTGAAGCCAGCAGGTAGTCGCGGTATTCGCCGAATTTCTCCTCGGTCAGATCGAAGGTGCTGGCGCCTTCCCAATGCCAGTCCAGTGTGGTGTGATACAGGAATGGGATGATGCCCTCGGCGCGGCATCCTTCCACGAATTCCGCGACGAGATCGCGCTTTGCCGCCGAGTGCGGCGCGTCGAAATCGTTCAATCCGCGCGTGTCATACAGACTGAAGCCGTCGTGGTGGCGGCTGGTCAGCGTGATGTACTTCATGCCGGAGTCTTTGGCCAGTTTCGCGATGGCCCGGGCGTCGAAGTCTGCGGCCGTGAACGTGTCTTTGAGCTTCTCGTACTCACGGACATCGATCTTGTCGATATGCTGAATCCATTCACCCTTGCCCATCTGCGAGTACAGGCCCCAGTGCATGAACATGCCGAAGGCCAGCTTTTCAAAGCTGGCTACGTGTGGCTCGGGCGTGGGTACAGTTTTATCGGGCATGGTATTACCTCTTGAGTTTGGGTTTTGATTTCAAAGCATTGCGACTAAGGCTCACTATATCAGCGGCAAACGGCCGAAACAATCGAAAGTGCTGTTGAGTTGAGAAAGCTCTTTTCTGTTCAAGGCTTCCTTGGCTGGCGGGCAAAGCCCACTTTGGAATAGAGATTACATGCGCACCTGGCATCCTTCCATCCTGAAGATCAGGACCCCATGGACTTCGCAAATTAGGGCCTGTTCCTTATCGCAGTGCCTGACCCCTTGAAGTTACTTCACTTTCTTTACACCCCAGGGATTGCAATCTTCGGGTCTCGCAGGAACAGGCGCAATAACAGGCTTGGGAACATCTTTGCCGCTATACATCAGAACCTCGTCACCTTTTCTCAATCCAAGTTCATAAACCCCGTTACCCAAATCCTTCAGTGGAATCTTTCCGCCTGCAACTACCGCGCTTACTTCTCCATCCAAACCTGGCTTTACCCTGCACGGCTCACCAGCCAGGCTCTTTATTTTTACCCACAGCGTCTTGCCATCCTTACGCTCCGCACTGATAAGAAAAGCTCCTTCGGCACGTAAGTCGTGAAAAATTGCGGCATCCCAGGACTTTGGCACAGCCGGGAATACGTTGATCTTGTTGCCCCAGCTCTGCAGAAGCATGTCCTGAATGGATCTGCCAAGTACTATCGAACACTCGATGACGGGGTCACCTTCAACATACTGGGTGTTGGGTTTTACAAAACGTGTATCGGCCATGTGCTTGTGAATCTGGTCAATCGCGCTGTCACCATCACCCAGCGTCGCATATAGAGATGCGGCAGCGGCACGCGACCATCCATAAACCTCGCGGCTGTTTCCAACGGTAAGCCAGTGATTGATGGACCGGTTAATGATATCGCGGTTCTCGGGCTGGTCATCAGTCATGATGTGAAGCGGATGGATCATCAGCATGTGCGACCAGTGCCGGTGTGAACTGGAGAACGAAACATCTGCTCCTATACGCAGACCGTTTGCATCCTTCGGATAATCGACCAGGTTTTTCAAAACGTTCTCCCATTCAGGAAGCTGGGAATCTTTCAGCTTATAGCGCCTGTTAAGTTCAATGAGCGTGCCGCACCCCCAGCGCAGCAGCGAAAGATTATAATTATTGTCCCTGTCACTGCCGTATTCAGGCGAATGCATTACCGGCAGATGAAGCTTGCCGTCATCGCCTTTCTGAAGCAGATGCATGTACAGATTGACACTGCCTTTCAACAGCGGATAGAAAGCGTGTTTCTTCTGATCTGTCACAATGCTTTCATCCATTGAGTACCTGTAGTGCAGATAGTAGTTATGCAGCGCCCATGTGAAATCGCCGGGATTGATATAGCCATCAGGGGCACAGGTGCCATCACCGCGCAGGCCCTCGTAATCGGTAGTATGTGGAACAGTTGCACAATCATCAAATTTCCATATCTCTTTTGCATTGCGAACGAAGTTGGTGCGCTTCTTGTCGATGAAATTGATAAATGATTCACCAAGCTCGAGCCGGTTCCCTGTATAGACCGGCAGATAGAGTGTCTCTATATTGAGGTTCCACCAGATGCGTGGCCAGCCGGTTGAGCGGTACCAGGGACCAAGCAGATCCACAGGAACATGATCGGGGCGTGAGGCACTGGCCAGCTTGTAGAACTGGATCCAATAAAAACTCTCAGCCCTCGGATCGGGAATGGAAACGAAGCTCTTCGGATAAAATGCGTGCCACCATTCTCTGTGGGTATTCAGCAAGGCTGCGAAGTCAACCGCAAGATTCTTTTTAGCCGTGGCAACTGCCTCGGCAGCAGCGTGGGGCAGTTGCCACGGTTAAAAAGAATCTTGCGGTTGACTTCGCAGCCTTGCTGAATACCCACAG
>JBAXMA010000405.1:0-3350 GCA_037134535.1 bacterium | reverse complement strand
CCAGTGTGGCGGCGAATGGCTTCACAGGTTTCTTTTACCATCTCGAAATCGGGATCCAGCAGAAGATTTAGAAGTGTCTCGAATGAATCGCGTGAGTGGATACGGGAGAGCAGGTCGGCCAGAATGATCTTTTGGGCACGTGGGACCTTGGGTAATCGCTCTTTCAGCGCTGGAACAACGCTGTCTCCCGCCTTAGCGATAATGGCAACAGCACGCATCTTTGTGCCGGCATCAAGGGAATCAAGGAGTGGCATGACGTACGGCACTGCAGCAGGGGAACCGATGATTTCCAGCGCCTCGAGAATATAAGAAGCGAGCATCGGGTTGGCATTCTTCAGTGACTCGCCCAATTGTCTGACGACAGAAGCATCCTTCGGGGCGAGAACTGCCAGAGTTATCGCGGCAGCGCATCGCCGCATATTGTCTGGACTCTGCAGGAGAGCACAAATACGAGTAATTGCACCGTTCATAAGTTCAGAAATTACCAGAAGTCTGCAGACCGAGCAACAGCTGAATATCGTGAATATGGTGGCGAGAGACGGACTTGAACCGCCGACACCTGCATTTTCAGTGCAGTGCTCTACCAACTGAGCTATCTCGCCACTGCGAAAAGACCGATACTATACAGGATGCGATCGGAAAAGCAACCTGTCCCCGTCAGGTTCGTGTAACTTTTTTTCATCCCCGATTTGTAGCAGAAAACCTGCTATTTCGCGTGTGAGTCTATGCCGCGAACCATTTGCATAGAGTGGAAGAGCAAACTACAGATTACTTCCATGTACTCGGCCACAGCTTTGGGACTGCCGGGCATGGCGAAGATCAGTGTCTGGCCGCGCGTTCCGGCAATGGATCGACTTAGCAATACGGCCGGGTTGCGTTCCCCATACTTTATGCGGACATACTCCATTGGACCGGGGATTTGCTTATCCAGCAGGGGGATCAATACGTCGGGAGTAATGTCGCGCGGACCAATTCCCGTCCCGCCAGTAGTGAAAAGTGCAGCAACTCCCTCAGAGCAGGCGGCGATTACTTCTGCCCGCAGCTTGTCTGCATCGTCGGGGATCAGTACCCGGCTTATTATGATACGATAACGTTTACCCGTGAATAGTTTGTCCAGCGTTTGTCTGATGGCAAGACCGCTCACATCTTCATATTCACCACAGCTGGCACGATCACTTAATGTGATCACTTTCAGCTTCAGGGGCACCTCGATATGACTTATTATATCACCGGATTTGACTACTCCACCATTTGTCACACGGCAGAAAACACCATCCTCCGGCATAACGCATGCCCCGACTTCTTTAAAAATGGCGCAGCCCTTTCCATGGCATTCCTTGCCGATCTGTGTGATTTCCAATTCAGCATCGCCGATTTGCATCCGGTCGAGAATTGCCACATTCCTTAAGTCGAGTCCGGAGGTGGTGATATTCTCTGCAAAATCACCCCACGCGAACGATCTACCTGCCTTGCCGGCAAATTCCTCGATTATCTCACGCGAGAGGATGCTTATCTGCCGCAGACCAGACCCGCGATGGGCGTCGTCGACTGCACCTTGACGATCAATCGTTATGGCTGATACAGCCTGCTTCTTAACTCCTTTGCGGAGAGAGATGTTAGTTGAGATGACAGTAGCTTCCATGGTTTTGTGTTCTTTCTTCGTTCAGCGTTTGATCTTTGTCTTCTTCACCAGTCGAACCTCTCCGATCTCCATGGTCTTGTCCACGGCTTTGCACATGTCGTAGATTGTCAGAAGAGCGACCGAGACTGCAACCAGCGCTTCCATTTCGACGCCAGTCTCACCGGTGGACTTCGTTTCGGCCACTGCCGTAGCGATATTCTGTCCCAATTCCACCCGTACGAGTACATTTGTGAGGAATATGTTGTGGCAGAGCGGGATGAGTTCTGCAGTCCTCTTCGCCGCCTGGATTCCGGCAACTTCCGCCACAGCAATGACATTGCCCTTAGCTATCCTGCCTCGTTTAATCAGGGCGATTGTAGCCCCTTTGAGCTTGATGGACCCGGTTGCCATCGCGTACCTGTGAGATATATCTTTGCCGGACACGTCCACCATTGCGAGCCGTCCTTTGACGTCGACATGAGTTAACTTCTTCATTCCATTATCCTCCTATGGCGTAAAACTGGTTCTTGCTTGTCTGACCCGAGACCGGCTTGCCTGCGATGGCCGCAAGAAGTGCCCGCTCCGCGCCTAGTTCTCTGACAGAAAACGAAAGGTCGCTGAACAGGCAGGGAAAAATGAGACCGCTACTTGACAGGCGCAGGCGATTGCATTGCTCGCAGTGTCCGCCGTTGCCATCAATCACATGCCAGAACTTGCCTGCCGCCGTATCCATCTGCCGGATGTACTGGATATCGAAATGCTCTTTGTCGGCAAAAGCTCCAACTGCCTTCGCGTCAGGTTCATTTTGTGATTGCTGTACAACGCAGTTCAGTTTGATCCGGTTGAAACCGGCGGTCCTGGCCGCCTGTATTCCGGTCAGGACTGCCGAGACATCGCCGCCACGGGTCAGTACGCGATAGCGGTCCGGATCGAGCGTATCCAAACTGATGTTCAGGCGCATAATTCCGGCTTTCCGGAGATCCGCGGCAACAGCTGCCAGCAATGTTCCGTTGGTGGTCATTGCGAAGTCGCTGATACCATCTATGGCCGCAAGCATTTGAACGAGCTTAAGGATGTCGCGCCTGACCAGCGGTTCGCCTCCGGTTAGGCGGACTTTGTCTATTCCGAGGGAGACAGCGATCCGGACGACCTTTTCGATTTCCTCGAAGGAAAGAATATCCTCATGACTCAGCAGCTTAACGCCCTCAGGAGGCATACAGTAGACACACCGCATATTGCAGAGGTCAGTCACCGAGATCCTGAGATAGTGGATGCGCCTGTTATACCGGTCTAACATGTACAACGGTTCCTTCTTTGATAGTTGTGACACCGGCCGGCACAGTGAGCAGGGCGTCTGCCTGACTCAGCGCCAGCAAGTGGGCTGAACCATGGTATTCGATTGCCTGCACTCTGCCATCGCTCACGAATTTTACGGGGATGGTGCTTTGCCGATCGGCCTTGTGACGGTTGTAAGTTCCGGCCAGTGTCGCCGGCAGAGCAAGGACTGGATGATGTCGCCCCATAAGCGCATAGAGAAATGGCTTCAGCAGGATTTCGAACACGACGAAGGTTGAAACGGGGTTTCCGGGCAGCCCGCAGCAGAACGATGTGCCATCTCTGCCGAAGACAGTAGGTCGGCCCGGCTGCATGGCCACACTCTCAAACAGCAGTTCGTAACCACACCGGCGGAATGCCTCCGGCACCAGATCAAAGTCACCCTCTGACACCC
>JBAXMA010000404.1:0-3353 GCA_037134535.1 bacterium | reverse complement strand
GATTTCAGGGATACATCTTCCGGTTTGTCTCAATTCTGGGCGAACGATACACTCATGGCCATGTGTTCGATTTCTGCCGTAGCCTCCGCAGTAATCCCGATGAATTGCGCGTTCTCGGCAACGGCCTTCAGCGCAAGTCCTATCTCTATGTCCAGGACTGTATTGACGCCATTCTGCTTGCCATCGAAAAGGCTCCGGATCGGGTGAACATTCTCAACCTGGGCGCGAATGAGTACTGTCAGGTCAACGACTCGATCGGGTGGATTTGCGGCCATCTCGGCGTGAAGCCGCGGCTGAATCACACCGGTGGCGAACGCGGATGGATCGGAGACAGTCCGTTCATATTTCTCGACTGCAGGAAGATGCGTTCTCTTGGATGGGCACCCAAGCTTACGATCCGGGACGGTATACTACGCACAGTCGACTATCTTCTCGGCAATCCCTGGGTGATGGAGACTCGCCTGTGAAGATTTGCGTGGCAGGACTGTGGCATCTCGGCTCGGTTACTGCGGGCTGCCTCGCAGCGGCCGGGCATGACGTCACCGGCTTCGATCCGGATCCTGTGGTTGCGGCCGGCCTGCAGGCCGGGAAACCACCCATTTTTGAACCGGGTCTGGAAGAGCTCATCTTGAAAGGAATTAACCGCGGCTTGCTCAGGTTTACAGTAGACCGGGCGACGGCAGTGGCCGGAGCTGAGATTGTGTGGATAACATTTGATACACCAGTTGACGACAACGATCAGGCAGATGTTGAGTCGGTTGTGGGCAACGTAACGCAGTTGTTTCCGCATTTTCAATCACGCACTCTCGTCCTCATTTCATCTCAATTGCCGGCCGGAACCACTCGCCGGCTTGAAGAAGCTTATGCCGTAAGGTACCCGGCAAAACAGGTATCATTCGCCTGCTCACCGGAAAACCTCCGGCTGGGAAAGGCAATCAGCGTCTTCAGCCAGCCCGACCGCGTGATTGCCGGCGTCCGTAACGCTGACGACCGGAGCAGGATCGAAGCCATGCTGAGGCCCATCACCAGCAGAGTTGAGTGGATGAGCGTGGAATCAGCGGAAATGACGAAGCATGCAATTAACGGTTTTCTCGCCGCGTCAGTCGTGTTCGCCAACGAGATCGCAGTCTTGTGCGAAGCCGTGGGCGCGGACGCGCAAGAGGTCGAACGCGGACTGAAAACCGATTCGCGCATCGGCCCCAAAGCCTATCTGGGACCGGGCGCCGCGTTTGCCGGCGGAACGCTGGCCAGAGATATCTCGTTCCTGCAGAAGCTGGGCGCAACTGCCGGCAAGAATGTACGCATGCTGTCGGCCGTCCGGGAAAGCAATGACGTGCACAAAGACTGGAGCCTCCAGAAAATCCTGGAACTAACGGACAGCAAACTGAAGGGAAAAAGAATCGCCGTATGGGGATTGACGTATAAACCCGGAACGGACACATTGAGGCGGTCGGCTTCTGTAGAGCTATGCAGGCGTCTCATTGAGCTGGGAGCAGAAGTTCATGCACATGACCCGGCTATAAAGACAATTCCGCCTGAGCTGGCATCTGTGATCACCCTGCATTCCTCAGCTCTTGACGCAGTGCAGGGCGGAGATGTGCTGGTGGTGGCAACTGAGTGGCCGGATTACCGTAAGATAAATGCAGCGGACGTGGTGGCAGTCATGAGATCGGCAACGGTAGTCGACCCGACACGTTTTCTGGCAGGAACTCTTGGATCAGACGATCGTTTTGTTTACGTGGCAGTGGGCCGGAAAGTGGTGGGAAACGCAAAATGAAATACAGTCTTAAAGGGCGAACTGCCCTGATAACGGGAGCCAGCCATGGTCTTGGCCTGGCAATAGCCAGTGCTTATTTGCAGGCAGGCTGCAGCATTGTGATCTGCGCACGGAACGGCAATGAACTGGAAAAGGCCAGAAGGCAGACCGCAAAACTGGCCGGCAAGGGTCAGAAGGTCATCGCTCTTGAGGCCGATGTTTCGAAAGAAAAGGACGCAAAACGCCTGATAAAGGTGGCCTTGAGTGAATTTCCTCAGCTTCACATACTCGTGAACAACGCCGGAGTTTACGGTCCCAAAGGCCTGATTGAAGACGCAGACTGGAAGGAATGGAAAGACGCCATGCAAATCAACGTGATGGGTTCGGTCCATCTCTGCCGACTGGTACTGCCGCACATGAAGGCGCACGGATACGGCAAGATCGTACAGCTTTCCGGCGGCGGAGCGACCAACCCCCTCCCAAGGATCAGTGCATACGCTGCGTCCAAGGCGGCAATTGTTCGCTTTGCTGAAACACTCGCTGAAGAAGGCATGGTTGTACAAGTATACCGTGCCCGGAAGCCCAAGGCCTCGCCGCTCTGGAAATGCCTGTCAGCGCATTTTGACACATTTCTGGCAACCTACGAGGAGCGCTAAGCCCGTCACCCCAGTGGTCAGGGATGGAATTCAGTATTCCGCCCCACGCGACCGGCCAGGCTTCGTGGTTGCGACATGGATCAAGACAAAGAGAGAGATTTGGAGTCGGCAGATTTACGTTATCAAGCACGACTACAAACTCGGGCTTGAAGAAGATGTTCAGATGATCTTCATCACTTCCCTTGAGCTTGGAGAAGGAGTGCTGAAAGTCCGAAACGAGCAAGGTTCCGAGTTTGAGTTGAATCTTGAAACGCTTGCGGTCAAAGTACTGAAGGGCACATCAGTCATCGACTTCACAGCACGCACAACTGTGAGAGAGTAGAAATGCCAACAGCGGCGGTGGCCGTTGGTTGCAAAAGCCGTGGTCTGGCGGCTGACATAGTGCCCAAGAGCAGAGAGGTCACAGCGAATGGATCAGATGGGAAAGGTCCATCTGATCCCGCCAAGGAAAAAGAAAATGACCGCAAAGATCATAACTGTCTCCGTGCTCCTGGCTGTGGGATGCGCCACAACACCACGGGATAAGTTCACTGCGGTTGAGATCACGAGCGTTCCCCGATTCGCCGCAGACACTCACGACGACCCGGCGTACGAGGGAGTGTATTGGATAGAGATCTCCGACGCCCGCAACTCGTATCGCATCATGTGGGACCAAACCGCAGTGCGGCTGTCGACCAACGTGCCCTACCGGTTTGAACTTGCGATAATACCCGCTTGGGCAAAATATGAGGGTGCCTCCCCTTGTCCCGGCGGCACATGGCCACCGGGCTTCCTGCAGAGAATCCTCGCTGGCAACACTGTCGTGTGGGAAGATCCCTACTGGAAAGATTACTCTGCAGAGTACGGTACGGCAGGGCCGTGAGCTGAGGCGTCGGGAATGATCACAATGGTGACCTTTCGGCAGCGGTGCGGTGCGGCATGATTTTGCGGCGAGGGGCTGG